>DASPKR010000001.1:0-3042 GCA_035627975.1 Pyrinomonadaceae bacterium
CCTCGGCCGCGTCGCCCTCCGCCGCACGCGCCGGCGCCGCCGGCGCCACTCCGGACCGCCCTGGCACCCCTAGTGCACGGGGCGGTCTGGCGTTCGGCCCGTCTCGCGGGCCTCGGGACCCGGGTCCCGCCGGAACGGCCCCTGCCCCGGTGTTTGTTCGGGCCCCCGCGCTTAGATTCCGCCCTGTGAAAGACGCCATCATCGTCCGGGGCGCCCGGCAGCACAACCTGAAGGGCTTCGACGTCGAGATCCCCCGTCGCAGCTTCACGGTGATCACCGGCCCCTCCGGCTCCGGCAAGTCCTCGCTGGCCTTCGATACGATCTACGCCGAGGGGCAGCGCCGCTACGTCGAGTCGCTCTCGGCCTACGCCCGCCAGTTCCTCGACCAGCTTGAGCGCCCCGACGTTGACTCCGTGGACGGCCTCTCGCCCGCGATCTCCATCGAGCAGAAGACCGTCTCGCGCAGCCCGCGCTCGACCGTCGGCACCGTCACGGAGGTTTACGACTACCTGCGCCTGCTCTTCTCCTCCGTCGGCCAGCCGCACTGCCACATCTGCGGCGCGCCGATTACGCGCCAGTCCGTCGAGCAGATCGTCCAGAACGTGCTCGCGCTCCCCGAGGGCGAGCGCGTCATGGTGCTCGCGCCCGTTGTGCGCGGCCGAAAGGGCGAGTTCAAGAAGGAGCTCGAGAAGCTCGCGAAGGACGGCTTCCTGCGCGCCCGTGTTGACGGCGAGCTGGTCTCGCTCGACGAGGAGATACGCCTCGACAAGCGGCGCAACCACTCTATCGAGGCCGTCGTTGACCGCCTGCTCATCAAGCCCGGCATAGGCGACCGTCTCGCCGAGTCGGTGCGCACGGCCCTGAAACTGACGAGCGGCGCCGTGCTCATCTCGGTCGTTGACGGCGAGGAGAAGCTCTACTCGGAGCGCATGGCCTGCGTCAACTGCGGGATAAACGTGCCGCCGCTGGAGCCGCGCTCATTCTCCTTCAACTCGGTGTACGGCGCGTGCAAACGCTGCCACGGCCTCGGCACTGTGCTCGAAGTTGACCCGGCTAAGGTAGTCGCCGACGCGACCGAGCGGGCCGACAAGCTCTTCCTCGGGCTCCACGCCGCCGACAAGCAGAGCGCGGCCTTCCTGAAGAGCGCGCTCCTCGCCGTCATCGAGCACATGGGCGCAGACCCGCAGAGCACCTTCGCGCAACTCCCCGCGCAGGTGCGCGACGCCTTCTTCCACGGCGTCGAGGGGCAGATAACTTTCCGTCAGGGCCTCTACAAATATCAGGGCGAGTGGAAGGGCGCCGTGCGACACCTCTCCGAGCGCATGCACAGCGCGCCGAACGAGCGCGTGCGCGAGGCCCTGGAAGAGATGGTCTCGCCCGTGCGCTGCCCCGACTGCGAAGGTCGCCGCCTACAGCCCGAGTCGCTCTCCGTGCGCATAGGCGGGCACGGCATCGCCGACTACACGGGGCTTCCCATCGAGGAGGCCGTCGAGGCGTTCGACAGACTAAAGCTGAGCGAGCGAGAGGAGCAGATAGCCGGCCTCGTCCTCAAAGAGATAAGGTCGCGCCTGCGGTTCCTGAACACCGTCGGGCTCGGGTATCTGACGCTCGACCGCCCGTCGGCGACGCTCTCCGGCGGCGAGGGCCAGCGCATACGGCTCGCCACGCAGATAGGCTCGCAGCTCCGCGGCGTCCTATACGTCCTCGACGAGCCCTCGATCGGGCTGCACCCGCGCGACAACCAGAGGCTGCTGGAAACGCTCGCCGCCCTGCGCGACCTCGGCAACACCGTGCTCGTCGTCGAGCACGACGAGGAGACTATACGCCGCGCCGACTACGTCGTTGACCTCGGCCCCGCGGCCGGCGCGCACGGCGGCGAGATTGTCGCCGCAGGCACGCCCGACGACGTGGCCTGCAATCCCGAGTCCGTCACGGGCCTGTACATCTGCGGCAAGCGCTCGATAGAAGTCCCCGCCTCCCGCCGCAAGGCCAACGGCGCCGCCGTCACAGTCCGCGGCGCGCGCGCCAACAACCTCAAGAGCATTGACGCGCAGTTCCCGCTCGGCCTGCTCACAGTCGTCACCGGCGTTTCGGGCTCGGGCAAGTCAACGCTCGTTGACGACATACTCTACCGCGCGCTCGCGCGCCACGTTTACGGCTCGCTCGAAGAGCCGGGCGAGTTCGACGCAATAGACGGCCTCGAGAGCGTTGACAAGGTCATAGAGATTGACCAGTCGCCCATCGGCCGCACTCCGCGCTCGAACCCGGCGACCTACACTGGCCTCTTCACTCCGATACGCGAGCTCTACGCGATGCTGCCGGAGTCGCGCGAGCGCGGCTACAAGCCGGGCCGCTTCTCCTTCAACGTCAGGGGCGGGCGCTGCGAGGCTTGCGAGGGCGACGGCATGAAGCGCATCGAGATGAACTTCCTGCCAGACGTGTACGTCCTCTGCGACGTGTGCCGCGGCGCGCGCTACAACCGCGAGACGCTCTCGGTCAGGTACAAGGGCAAGTCCATCGCCGAGCTCCTGGGCACGACGGTCGAGGAGGCGCTGCCGATACTCGAGAACATCCCGCAGATAAAGCAGAAGCTTCAGACGCTCCTCGACGTAGGGCTCGGCTACATCAAGCTCGGCCAAGCGGCCACCACGCTCTCGGGCGGCGAGGCGCAGCGCATCAAGCTCGCTCGCGAGTTGTCGAAACGCGCCACGGGCAAAACCATCTACATACTCGACGAGCCCACGACGGGCCTGCACTTCGCGGACGTTCACAAGCTCCTGGACGTTTTGCAGCGGCTGGTCTCACTGGGCAACACCGTCATCGTCATCGAGCACAACCTCGACGTGATAAAGTCGGCCGACCACATCATTGACCTCGGCCCCGAGGGCGGCGCGAGCGGCGGCCGCGTAGTCGCCTGCGGCACGCCCGAGGAGGTCGCAAGAGTCAGGAAGTCGCACACAGGCCAGGCGCTCCGCCCGCTCCTCAACGGCCGCGCCGCGAACGGCAACGGCCACAGGCCGGCGGACGGCGACGGCGCCGACA
>DASPKR010000002.1:0-2266 GCA_035627975.1 Pyrinomonadaceae bacterium
CGCTCGGGCGACGCGCCGCTCGGCACCGAGCCGCTCTCCGAGTTCCGCCTCGGCCTTCAGGTCAAGGCCGCGGGCCTTCGCTTCGACGCCGCCGGCATCAAGGGCCTCACGGACTTCAGCCCGCGCTCGGGCGTCACCTTCGGCGTCACCTACGACACCCCCGCGGTCTTCACGCCAGCAAAATAAAAGCGGAGCCGGGTGACGTGTGAGGGGCGACGGGTTACAATGACGGGCATAGCTCGTCATATATAACTTGCGCCCGCAATCTTTATGTTCGATTGGCTGGCCGAAGTCGCCCGTTGGCTTCACGACTTCATAAGGGAAGTTCCCATCTACGTCGCCGCGCCCGCGATGGTCTTGATCGGGGCGCTCGACTCTTCGCTCCTGAGCCTGCCCGAGATTAACGACTACCTCGTCGTCGCGCGCTGCTACAGTGACCCGAAGGCCGTCTTCTACTTCCCGCTCTTCGCCGCCGCGGGCTCCGTAATCGGCTGCCTGCTGCTCTACTCAATAATGAGGCGCGGTGGACAGGCCGTGATGCGGCGGCGCTTCAGCGCCGAGAACATCGCGCGCGTCGAGCGCGCGTACGCTCGTTTCGGCTTCCTTGCGCTCGCGGTGCCGGCGCTCCTGCCGCCGCCGATGCCGTTCAAGATTTTCGTGGCGACTGCTGGCGCGCTCGAATACCCGCGCTGGCGCTTCATGGTGACGATAATGATCGCGCGGAGCCTTCGCTACTACGTCGAAGGCACGCTCGCGGTCTTCTACGGCGAGCAGGTCATCGAGTTCATGCGCCACAACGGGCTCGCAATCCTGAGCGTCGCGGCCGGGCTCGTAATCGTCGGCATAGCGGTTTACGTCCTCGTCAAGCACATCAAGGCGCCGAGGCGCACGGCCGTCGAGGAGGCCGAAAGGGCCGAAAGGGGCGGCGAGCGAAGTTGAAGTGGCTGCTGCGGAAAATCACTAACGGCCTGACGAGCGTCTCCGACTTTCTGGTGACGTTCGGCGCGGCGGGCCTCTTCGCCGTGGCGCTTCTGGACTCGGCGCTCGTGCCGCTGCCGGGCGGCCCCGACGCGGTGATGCTCTTGCTCTCGACGCGCTCGCCCGGCTGGATGCCGGTTTACGCGCTCGCGGCGACGGCAGGCTCAGTCATCGGCTGTGTCATCCTCTACCACATCTCGCGCCGCGCGGGCCGCCGCGCGCTCGAGAAATTCCCGCTGGAGAAGCAGGCGCGCGTCAAAGCTCTGGTTGACAGGTACGACGTGCTATCGGTGCTCGTCGCGTCGGTGCTGCCCCCGCCTTTCCCGTTCAAGCTCTTCGTCATCACGGCGGGCGTGTTCCGCCTGAGCGTCTGGCGCTTCGCCGCTGCGGTGGCGGCGGGCCGCGCGTTCCGCTTCTTCCTAGAAGGCTTCCTCGCCGTGCGCTACGGCGAGCGGGCGAAGGAGGTTCTTGCGGAGAACTACCCGGCCGTGGGCGTCGGGCTCGCCGCCGTCATAGTTGTCGTGTTCGTGCTGCGAGGGTTACTGAAGCGCAGGAGGGGCGCGGAGGCGGCCGCCGGTCAGTGAGGCGCGCTCATGTGCTTGCCGTTCTCGTCCGCCCTCGTCTGCGGCATCTGGAAGCGGCGGGCGCCGTCGAGGTCTTTGACGCCGTTGCCGTCGAGCAGCTCCAAAAGGAAGAGGAAGACTTCGGCCGTGGCGCGCGCGTCGTCGCCGGCGCGGTGGCGCGCCTTGTGCGGGACGGAGAAGTGGTCGGCGAGGGCCTTGAGGCGGAAGCTCTTCAGGTCGGGCAGCACGCGGCGCGCCAGTGAGACGGTGCAGAGGTGCGGGTTGTGCATGCGGCGGCCGGGGAAGACGAGCGAAAGCTCGTGGTTGATGAAGCGCACGTCGAAGAGGGCGTTGTGCGCGACGAGGACGGCCATGTCAACGAAGTCGAGCCAGTCGGCGGCGACCTCGCCGAAGGTCGGGGCGGCGGCCACCATCTCGTCGCGTATGCCGGTGAGGCCCGAGATGAAGGGCGGTATCGGCATCTGAGGGTTGACGAGCGTCTTGAACTCGGCGACGATTCGGCCGCGGCTCACGCGGCAGGCGCCCAACTCCATGATGCGGCACGGCGGGGTCTTCGGCCCGGTCGTCTCTAGGTCGAAGACGACGAAGTCAGTGCCGGCGAGCGGCAGCGCGCCGTCGTCGCCGCACAGAAGCTCGACCTCGTCAGTCTCCTCGACGACGCGCAGGCGCCAGTCGTCCCTGACGATCTCGGAGACGAGCGAGGC
>DASPKR010000003.1:0-5218 GCA_035627975.1 Pyrinomonadaceae bacterium
CTCGGACGAGCACTTCGAGGTCGCCATCATCCCTAAGACCTGGGCCGCGACCAACCTCTCCCACCTGCGGCCCGGCGACGCCGTCAACCTCGAGGCAGACATCATCGCCAAGTACGTCGAGCGCATAATGACGGCCGGTCGGGGGCAGGGTGCCGACGCGCCGCCGCTCACCCTGGAAAAGTTGTCCGAACTGGGTTACAAATAGCCCGCGCCTCGCCCCGCTCTCGACTCTCACGCCGGCGCCGCCCGGGAAGGAGCCCGAGTCATGCCCACTCTCTTCGAGAAAAAACTGACCTTCTACCCGACCTACGGCTACCGCCCGCAGGACGGCTCGGGCGTCTGGCGCATACCCGCGCGCGCGTGGGTTCGCAACGAGCGCCCGATGCCGCCCGACTCCGTCATACGCCTCTGCGTGGACGAGGAGGGCGAGCTAAGCGAGAAGCTGTTCCTCCGCCTAAAGGAATGCGTCCGCGATTTCGTCGCGCGCGACAACGAGGGCGAGGAGGTTCGCTTCACCTTCGACGGCGACCCCGCCAGAGAGAAATTCCGCCTGCGCGGCGAGACCGACGGCAACGGCATCATCATCGAGGAGTTCGACCTGCCGGACGAGGCCGCGGGCCGCATCATCGCCGCTCAGCCCGACGCGGGCCGGGGCGGCTGGCTCAAGCTCACGGCCGAGACGAGCGGGCTGAGCGGCAAGGCCACCTCTTCGAGCGCCGTCAGGCTCACCGAGCCGCACGGCCTCTCGGTCGTCTCCGACATAGACGACACCGTCAAGGTGACGGAAGTCCCGGCGGGCAAGAGGGCGGTGCTGCGCCGCACGTTCCTGATGGATTACGAGGAGGCCGAGGGGATGCGCGAGAGGTATCAGAAGATCCTCGAGCGCAACCCCGACTTCGACAACGTCGCCTTCCACTACGTCTCGGGCAGCCCGTGGCAGCTCTTCCGCCTCCTGCACGAATTCCTGGTCGGCACGGCCGGCTTCCCCGCCGGGACTTTCCACATGAAGGGCGTCAACGTTGACCTCGAGGATTTCGTCAGCTCGTTCCGGGACATAGGGAAGCTACTCGCCGGCTCGGAGGACACGGAGCGGCAGAAGCGCGAGCAGATTTCGGAGGTCATGCGCCGCTTCCCCGGCCGCAAGTTCATACTGATCGGCGACTCGGGCGAGCGCGACCCCGAGGTCTTCCGGTGGCTCAAGGGGCAGTTCGGCGACCAGGTGGCTAAAATCTACATACGCGACGTGACGGAGCTGGGCGAGGGGGCCGAGCGCCTGGGCGGCATGCTGAGGCTCGACACGCGCGGCGTCTGCCTTCAGGAGGGGGGCGACTGATAGACCGAAATTCGTCCCCTGCCGGGCTAAAGCGGTCGCAAAAACGGAGAGTTTCGGTTAACATACCCCTGCTGTTGGCATCTCTCCTGAACATCTGTTCTGAGCCGGTTTACGCCCATGCCTTTTGCTCCCATCGAAGAGGCCGCCGCTGAGTTGCGCGAAGGCCGCATGATAATCATAGTGGACGACGAGGATCGCGAGAACGAGGGCGACCTCGCCTGCGCCGCCGAGTGCGTCACGCCCGAGATAATCAACTTCATGGCGACTCACGCGCGCGGCCTCATCTGCATGCCCCTGACGGAAGAGCGCTGCGACGAGCTGCACCTCACCATGCAGGTCGCCGACAACACCTCGTTCCTGGGGACGGCCTTCACCGTCTCAATCGAGGCCCGGAAGGGTGTGACCACCGGCATTTCTGCGGCCGACCGCGCCACAACGATACTCACGGCCGTTGACCCGAAGACGCGCCCGCAAGACCTCGCCCGGCCGGGCCACGTCTTCCCGCTGCGCGCGCGCAAGGGCGGCGTGCTCGTCCGGCCCGGGCAGACCGAGGCGGTCGTTGACATGGCGCGCATAGCGGGCCTCTACCCGGCCGGCGTCATCTGCGAAATTCTCAACCCCGACGGCACGATGGCGCGGCTGCCGCAGCTCGAAGAGTTCGCGGCATGCCACGACCTCAAGATGATCACGGTCGCCGACCTCGTCCGCTACCGCATGCAGAAGGAGGTTTTGGTGCGGCGCGCCGTAGAGACAGACCTCCCCACCGTGTACGGCCGCTTCCGCGCCGTGGCCTTCGAGAACGTCGTGAACGACGAGGTTCACCTGGCGATGGTCATGGGCGACGTGCGCACCGACGAGCCCGTGCTCGTTCGCGTGCATACCGAGAACGTCACGTGTGATATGTTCGGCTCGCTCATTGACGACACGGGGTTCCAGCTCCACGCCGCCCTCGAAAAGATTGCGGCCGAGGGGCGCGGCCTCGTTCTCTACCTCCGGCAGCGACACAACAACCTCGACCTCGTGCACCAGCTCGGCACCTACGCCCTGATGCAGGAGCGGGGCCTTACGAAGGAGGAGGCGAGCGTCGAGACCGGCTACGGAAAGGATAGAGACTACGGCGTGGGCGCGCAGATACTCCACGAGCTGGGCGTGCGGCGCATACTGCTGCTCACCAACCACCCGCCGAAGGTGTCGGCGCTCGA
This sequence comes from Pyrinomonadaceae bacterium, assembly GCA_035627975.1. Taxonomy (GTDB): domain Bacteria; phylum Acidobacteriota; class Blastocatellia; order Pyrinomonadales; family Pyrinomonadaceae; genus QHXN01. Next base: position 2,536 of record DASPKR010000003.1, read on the forward strand.
AGGCTTCGAGCTGGAGATAGTCGGCAACGTGCCGCTCGGCACGCCCGCGCGCGCGCAAAGCGACGGCGCCAGAGAGGCGAAGCCGCTCGCGCCGAACTCCTGAGCGGCGGCGGCCGGGAACCCCGCCCGGCCGAGCCGCCCCGGCCTCTCACTTTATTTTCATAACCCCCGCCGTCGAACTCCCCCTCGGGCGGCCGATGTGAAAGCACTATGCCCGCTGACGAGCAAGACGAAAGCCGCGCCCCCGAGAGCCCCGACGAAGGCGCCCCGCTCAAATTCGAGCAACCGCCCGGCGGAGGCCCCTCGCCGCTCGCGCCCCTCACGCCGAAGGGGAGGCGCGTGGGCTGGCGCCGCGTCGTCAACCGCCGCAACGCGATCTGGGCCGGCGTCGTCGCGGCCGTCGCGGTCGTCGCAATCGTGCTCATCGCGCTCATCCTCTACCGCACGGGGCAGGTTGACCGCATCATCGCCCGCCAGATTGTTGATACGCTCGCCAAGTACAACATACGCGCCGAGGTCGGCTCGTTCGAGACGAAGTTCGGCCCGCGCACCGTCGAGCTTCGAGACCTGCGGCTATACAACTCCGTCACCGGCGCGCCCATCGGCAACATAGAGCGCATACTCGCGAAGGTTCGCATCGAGGACATGTGGGCGCTCAACCTCCGGCGTAACGTCAACCTCGAAGAGCTGACTGTTGACCGCCCGGAAATCTGGGTGACGTTCGACGAACAGGGCCGCTCTAACTTCTCCGAGCTTAAAATCCCGCCCCCCGACCCCAACAGCCGAATCCTCTTCGCCTACTCGACCGCGCACGCCCGCGTCAACGGCGCCGTCGTCCACTACGACGACGACCGCTACGACATCTCGGGCGAGGCAAGGAACGTCCGCGCCGAAGCCCGCCCCGAAGACCCGAGCGCGCCCGAAGAGAGCCGCATGAATTTGATAGACCTCTGGCTCTCAGACTCCTCCTTCGTCTATAACGGCCGCCCCGTCGAGAACATCAGCATCGAAGTGCACGCGCGCGCCAACCAGGTTCGCGCGGACATTCGCGAGCTCGTCCTGCGCTCGCCCGTGACGGAGGCGCGCCTCTCCGGAACGCTCGACGACTGGCGCGACCTCCGCTACAGGATGCAAGTCAACGCGACGGTTGACCTCACTCAGACCTCCGAGGTGCTGCGCGCCGGGACGACGATGCGCGGCGTCGGCCGGCTGGAAGGCACCGTGACGGGCGAGGGCGACAAGTACCGCGTCGAAGGCCAAGTCACTTCCGACGCGCTCGCAGCCGACGGCGTGAGGCTGAAGGCGTTGAGCGTGAACGCGACGGGCTCGGGGCAGGGCTCGTCTTACGAGGCACAGGGCCGGGCGGTCGCCGAGCTTCTGACCGCGGGCGACTTCCAGATAAACATGGTGCAGGTCGCGGGCGGCGTGACGGGGACGGGGACTGACTTCCGCTGGGTCGGGGATTTGCGCGCCGCGGCCGCGCGCAGCGGCGCGTCGAGCATCGCCGCCCTCGTCCTTCAGGACGCGGCGGCCGAGCTGCGCGGCGGCCGCCTGTCCGGCGCGGCGAAGAGCTTGAGCGCCGGCTCTGCCACGTTCGAGGGGGCGCGCGTCGCGGGCTTGCAGGCTTCGGGCGTCGAGTTCGCGCGCGAGGAGGACGGGCGCGCGCGCGTAACGGCCTCGGGCGCGCGCGCAGGCACCATAGTCTCTGGCGGGACGACCGTGAGCGGCGCCGAGGCTTCGCAGGTCGAGGCGACGATTAACGCCGACGAATCCGCGAGCGTGACGGTCGGGCGCGTGACCGTGGGCGGCGTGAGCGCGGCGGGCGCAAAGACGGGCAGCATAAACATCGCCGGCGTGCGGCTCTCGGTCTCGCCGGGCGGGCGCGTCGAGGGAAGCTCGGGCGACGTGGCCGTCGGCACCGTGGCTTTCACGGCAGGCGGCGGCGGCCACGCGGAGCAGGTGCGTCTGGCACGCCCGCGCTTCACGCTCGAGCCGGGCGGGCGCTACCGCGCTAGCGCCGACTTGAGTTTGGGCGGGGGCGTCGTCGGCAAGATGCCGCTCGGCCCGGCGCGCGCGGCGGTCGTGGCGACGGGCGAGCAGATACAGCTCAACGACTTCGTCGCAGCCCTCGGGCGGGGGAGCGCGCGCGGCAACGCCGTCATAGCGACTTCGCCGCGCGCCTCTTCGAGCGTCGCCACCGCGTTCGAGGGCGTGGACGTCGGCCTCCTGCTCGCGGCGACCACGGGCAACGCCGTGCCGCTCACGGGCGCGGCCACGGGCACGGCCGACCTGCGCTTCCCCGGCACGAACTTCAAGGCGGCATCGGGCCGGCTCGACGCGCGCTTCGAGGGCGCGACCGGCCGCGACGAATCCGCCCGCACGCCGCTCACGGGCGAGCTGGCGCTTACGGCCGACCGCGGCCTCTTCCAGATAGAGCGCGCCAACCTCCGCACCGGCGCGACCGAGCTTAACGCCCGAGGCCGCTTCTCCTTCGAGGGCGGGTCAGACCTTGCCGTCAACCTGAACTCGGCGGACGCCGCCGAGCTTCAGTCGGTCGTGATGGCGACGGGGTTGCTTCCCGACTTGGAAGAGCGCGTAAAAGAGTTCGGCGTGCAGCTCGCCGGCAACCTCAGCTTCAACGGCACGCTCTCGGGCGACCTGGACGACCCGCTCGTCAACGGCC
>DASPKR010000004.1:0-2464 GCA_035627975.1 Pyrinomonadaceae bacterium
GTTCAGGCAGAGCAGCCAGGCTATCCATAGCACGCCTATCAGCCCGGCGATGCCCGCGACGGGCATGGCTATCAGCTTTAGCCGGTTCGCGAACACTTCGCCCGTGTTCCGGTGCGCCTGCGCCTGTGGCGGCTTCGGGAGGAAGTCGTCGCGCGTGGAGGGAGCGACGAGGAAGAAGAGCTGGCCGAAGAGCATGACGGCCGTCAGGACGGGCAGGAGGACGAGCCACGTGAGCGTGAGGTTGCGCGTGATGACGGAGACGGCGCGCCAAGTGTCGTAGCTGAGCAGCCCGCGGCGCGGCGTCAGGTAGTTGGCGAAGAGGCGCAGGTGGTGAATCGGGTCGCGCCACGCGTTCATGGAGCTTTCGCTGCCCCCGCCGTCCCCTGCGGGCCGGCCGCCCCCCTCCTCCGGCGCGCCGGCCGCGAACCTCTCGGGCTCGATCTGCTCGCGCGGCGGGAAAATGTCCTTTAACTCGCAGGGGTAAGTCTCCTCGAGTATGAGCCGGTTAGCTTCGGGGGTGTGGAGCGGGCTCTGCGTGTCGCCGTCCCGCGGGGCGCCGTACCGCAAGGTCGAGAAGAGCCTGTCGTCTATCGCGCGGTTCAGCTCGGCGGCGAGCGCCGCCCGCGCCTCGTCGAGCTGGCGCTGGGTCGGGTCGCTCTCATTGAAGGTCGCCAGAAGCAACTTCATCTCCGGCGAGAAGCGCTCGCGCAGCGCGATTGACACGTCGTCGCCGCTCCCGCGCAGCTTTATCATGAGGCTCACGGGGCTCTTTATGTCCTCGGGCAAAACCTTCACGTCATCGTCGCCCTGCGACGGCGCGTGGGCGCGCGAGCTTATCTGGTCGCGCGAGAGCCAGGCGCTCCACCAGCCGCCGACGTAGCCGCCGCCCGATACGGTCGAGAGGTAGTCGAAAATCCTCAGGAGCCTCAGCTTGTGCAGCCCCTGAAGCAGCCCGAGGCAGAAGGTCGCGCTGCGTATGCCGCCGCCCGAGAGCGCAAGGCCCACGAGGTTCATGGGCGGGGCGTCCTCGCGCCCCCGCGCCTTGTTCGGGCTCAGATAGAGCTGCTGGTGCCGCCGCTCGTTTATCTCTTCCCACTCGTCTCTGTAAACGGACTTGAAGAGTACGCCGCGGTCGTCTTCCGGTGCGACTTCGGCGGGGGAGGGCTGGGCTTTCATCTCTTAACTCCTGGCGAGGCGGCCGAGACTCCCTTGGCGGGGAGTGTGGGCGGGATTTTCGGGGCCGGCCGAGGCGGCGAGGCCCGGTGGCGGAGGCGGCGCCGTCGCGCGTCGAAAGACGGCTTCAGGCCGGGAAAGTCGGCGTTTCTGGCGTAAGGGGCGCGCCCGGCGAATTAAACTTGTATGTGAGCGGCCCCGGACAATGACGGCTCGCAGGCGAGCATGAGAGGTGCGGGATTATAAACGCCCAGCGCCCCTTGTCAACCCCCGGCGATTCGCCCTCGAATATATATGAAGAGCCGGCCGATTATATTTCGCGCCGGGGCGGCGGCTTCAGACGGCGACGGGCGCTTCTATCTTGCCGTGCGGGCGGTAGCCCGTGAGCGAGAGGTGCTCGTAGCGGAAGGCGAGCAAGCCTTCGAGGCCGCGCAAGGCGCCGGCCTCGTCCTTGATTTCGAGACGCGGCAGAGGCATCGGCTCGCGGCTGAGAACCTCTTCGACTTGGCGGAGGTGGTTGCGGTAAATGTGGAGGTCGCCGAAGGTGTGGACGAAGTCGCCGACTTCCAGCCCGCAGACGTGCGCGAGCATGTGGGTCAGAAGGGCGTAGGAGCTTATGTTGAAGGGGACGCCGAGGAAGGCGTCGGCCGAGCGCTGGTAGAGCTGGCAGTGGAGCACGCGCCCGCGCTCGACTTTGAACTGGAAGAGCGTGTGGCAGGGCGGCAGGTCAACGGAGTCTGCGACGCGCGGGTCCCAGCCCGTCACGATGAGGCGGCGGCTGTTCGGGTTCGCCTCGATCTCGCGGACGAGGCGCGCGATCTGATCGACGCCGTCGCGCGCCGGGTAGTGGCCGCCGAACGACCGCCAGAGGTAGCCGTAGACGGGGCCGAGGTCGCCCTCCTCGCGCCCGAAGCGGGAGGTGTGTTCGAGGTCCGCCCACTCGCGCCAGATGTCCACGCCGCGCGCGCGCAGGTTCGTCTCGTTCGTGTCGCCGGAGAGGAACCAGAAGAGCTCCTCGGCGATCCAGCGGAAGGGGACGCGCTTCGTCGTGACGATGGGGAAGCCTTCGCGCAGGTCGTAGGCCGTCTGGTAGCCGAAGTGCGAGACGGTGCCGACGCCCGTGCGGTCTTCGTGCTCGACGCCGCGGGCGAGGTCGGTCCTCAGGAGGTCGTGGTACTGTTTCATCGCTCTCGGGGCGCGGAGGGCGTCATCTCAGGAGAAAGGTCAGTGGGTCGGCGGCCGTGCACTCGGCGTACTGCCCGCCGCCGAGGAAGGCGCGTGCCGGCCTGTC
>DASPKR010000005.1:0-5460 GCA_035627975.1 Pyrinomonadaceae bacterium
GGGCCTGCGCCAGCACGCGCTCGCCGTCGAGGCCGCGATGCGCGCCGCCGCCCCGCGCTACGGCGGCCCCGACGCCGACCCCGACGAGTGGGGGATGACGGGGCTGCTGCACGACTTCGACTACGAGATGTTCCCCACGCCAGACGAGCACCCCTACAAGGGCGCGAACATCCTCTGCGGGCGCGGCTACCCCGAGCGCGTCATCCGTGCCATCATGGGCCACGCAACCTACACGGGCGTCCCGCGCGACACGCCGATGGCGCGCGCGCTGTTCGCGACCGACGAGCTTTGCGGCTTCCTCGTCGCCTGTGCGCTCGTGCGCCCTTCGAAGAGTTTGGACGACCTCGAAGTCTCCTCCGTCAAGAAGAAGCTGAAGGACAAGGCGTTCGCGCGCTCCGTCATCCGCGAGGACATACGCCAGGGCGTCGAAGAGCTGGGCGTCCCGCTCGAAGAGCACGTGCGCTTCGTCATCGAGGCGCTCAAGCCCGTGCAGGATCGTATCGGTCTCAAAGGCGGCGGGGAGGGCTGATTGTTGGCGGCTATGCTTTCGTCGGCGGCGCGGGCGGCGCGGAAGGGTCGGGGGCGGGCGGGCCGAGCAGGGCGGCGCCGGTCGCGAGCGCCGCGAGCGTGAGCGCAGAGGCTAGCAGTGCGGTCGCCGCGGCTTGTAGCGCGCGTCGGCGCGCCGTGTGGCGATAGACGAAGACCGTCGCGAAGGTGACGGCCGCGACGGGGACGAGCAGCGCGGCCGAGGCCGCGAGCCCCCCGCCGAAGGGCAGAGAGCCGGCCGAGCCTAGCAGGAAGTGCGCGGCCGCGAGGCACCCGCCCGCCCCGACGAGCGTGGCGGCCAGCGTGGCGGCGATGAGCAGTTTCCAGCGCACCCGTTAGGCCATTCAGGATTTTAAGATTGTCGTTCCCCGGCGAGGGTTCTTATAAGCGGGGCAAGGATAGCACAGGCGGCGCGGGCGGCACACGGGTTCGGCGGCGCGCAGGTCAGGAGATTATGGTCGCTAGAAGCACACTACTTTTCCTTTCGAGGCACGAGGGGCTGAAGGACTTCGCGGCGCGCTTCCGCCCGTTCCAGAAGATGACGACGCGGTTCGTCGCGGGCGAGGACATAGAGGCCACCGTCCGCGCCATTCGCGACCTGAACGCGATAGGCTGCACGGCCTCATTCGACCATCTCAACGAGGCGGTCACTAGCGAGGAGGAGGCGCGCGAGGAGGTTCGCGAGTACCTGAAGATTCTCGCTCGCATCGAGGAGACCGGCATCAATTCGAACGTCTCGATAAAGCTCACGCAGTTCGGCCTCGGCTTCGACCCGGAGCTTGCCTACAGGAACGCCCGGACGGTCGTCGAGGAGGCGGCTCGTCGCGGCAACTTCGTGCGCGTTGACATGGAGGAGTCCGCCGTCACGCAAACCACGCTCGACATATTCCGCCGCCTCCGCGCGGAGTTCGGCCTCAACGACGTGGGCATAGTCGTCCAGTCGTACCTGCGGCGGACTTACGACGACGTGCAAGACCTACTGAAAATCCCCGCGCGCATACGCCTGTGCAAGGGCGCGTACAACGAGCCGCCCGAGGTGGCCTTCCCCGACAAGCGGGACGTTGACGAGAACTACGTGCGCTGCATGAAGCTGCTCCTGTCGAGCGGCGTCTATCACGGCATCGCCACGCACGACGAGCGCATGATTGACGCCACCATCGAGCACGCGCGGAAAGAGGGGATCGCTAGGGACGCCTTCGAGTTCCAGATGCTCTACGGCGTGCGGCGCGACCTGCAGGAGAAACTGGCGCGCGAGGGCTACCGTATGAGAGTCTATGTGCCGTACGGGAAGCACTGGTATCCCTACTTCATGCGGCGGCTGGCCGAGCGGCCCGCGAATGTCTGGTTCGTGCTGAAGAATCTGCTGAAGGGCTGATAGATGAGCGAAAACTTCGTCTGGATTCTCTGGGCCATACTCGGCATCATCCTCGTCATCGCCGAAATCTTCACGCCCGGCTTCGTGCTGCTCTGGTTCGGCGTGGGGGCGCTCGCCGCGGCCGTCGCGAGCGCGCTCGGCCTCGGGTTCGGGCTCCAGTTCCTCGTCTTCATACTCCTCTCGACTGCGCTCACGGCGCTCTCGCGCACCATCTTCGTCAACTACTTCAACCGGCCCGACGGCCCCGATGCTCTCAAGGTGGGCGCCGACGCCCTACCGGGCCAGGTCGGCACGGTCGTCACTTCGAGCAGCGGGGCGTTGAACGAGGGGGCCGTCAAAGTCTTCGGCTCCGTCTGGACTGCCTACCCGGCCGAGGGCGAGCCGCCGCTCGAGGCCGGCGACCGCGTCGTCGTCGAGCACCTGCGCGGCGCCTCCATATACGTCCGACGCGTCGGCTCCATGCCCGAGTGGCGCGCGATGGAATTAACGGACGGGGAGAAATAATAAGTCACGCCCGCCTTCGCTGAGGGCCGGAGCGGGCGAGCGTAAAAGTAGAGCGCGCCGCGCGGGAGGTAGGCCCGGCGGCGCGCTCTCGTTCGAGGTCGAAGTTGTCAGGCCGTCGCGGACTTCTCGGCGGGGCGCCACCGCAGGACGGGCTTGCGCGCGGCGGCGGCCTCGTCGAGGCGGCCTATGCGCGTGGTGTGCGGCGCGTTCAAGACCGTCTCGGGGTCTTCGATGGCCTCGCGCGCTATCTCCTTCATCGCGTCAACGAACTGCTGTAGCTCGGCCCGGCCTACCGACTCGGTGGGCTCGATGAGCATGGCGCCCTGCACGATGAGCGGGAAGTAGATGGTCATCGGGTGGAAGCCGTAGTCAATGAGCCGCTTCGCGATGTCGAGCGTGTGGACGCCTTTACGCGACTGCCTCTTGTCGGTGAAGAGGACTTCGTGCATGGGCGGCGGCGCGAAGGGCTTGTCGAAAGTGTCGGCCAGCCCGGCGGCGACGAAGCGCGCGTTCAGCACCGCGGCCTCAGTCGCCTCGCGAAGGCCGGCGTTGCCGTGCGTGAGGATGTAGGCGAGCGCCCGCAGGTGCATGCCGAAGTTGCCGTAGAAGGCTTTGACGCGGCCGATGGAGCGCGGGCGGTCGTAGTCGAGCGCGTAGCGCGGGCGGCCGTCCTCGCCGCCCTGAACAGCGACGACGCGCGGGACGGGCAGGAAGGGCTCAAGCTCGGCGGTGCAGCAGCAGGGGCCCGAGCCGGGGCCGCCGCCGCCGTGCGGCGTCGAGAATGTCTTGTGCAGGTTGAGGTGGATAACGTCAACGCCCATGTCGCCGGGGCGCGCGACGCCGACGAGCGCGTTCATGTTCGCGCCGTCCATATAGACGAGCCCCCCCGCGTCGTGGATGACCTTACAAATCTCTACGATGTTGCGCTCGAATATGCCGACCGTGTTCGGGTTCGTGAGCATCAGCCCCGCCACGTCGCCCGATGAGCACAGCTCGCGCAGGTGCTCCATGTCTGTCAGCCCCTCGCTCGTCGAGCGTATGGTCTTGACGGTGAAGCCGGAGAGGTGGGCCGACGCGGGGTTGGTGCCGTGGGCCGAGTCGGGAATGAGCATCACGTTCCGCTTCGGGCGGTCGCCCTCTGCGGCGCCGTCGCGCGCGTCGAGGAAGGCGCGGATCATCATGACGCCGGTCATCTCGCCGTGCGCACCCGCGGCCGGCTGCAAAGAGACGCCGGGCAGCCCCGTTATCTCGGCCAGGTGCTGCTGCAACTCGTGCATGACGGCCAGCGCGCCCTGCGCCTCGGCCTCGGGCGCGAGCGGGTGCAAGTCCGCGAAGCCGGGTATGCGCGCCACGCGCTCGTTGAGGCGCGAGTTGTACTTCATCGTGCAGGAGCCGAGCGGGTACATGCCGAGGTCAATGTTGTAGTTCCACGTCGAGATGCGCGTGAAGTGGCGCACCACGTCCACCTCGGAAAGCTCGGGTACGCCTTCGAGGTCGTCGTCGCGGCGGAGGTCAGCCGGCAGAAGCTCGTCGAGCGGCGTCTCGTCAACGTCGAGCGCGGGCAGCATGTAGCCGCGGCGGCCGGTCTGCGAACGCTCGAAGACGAGCGCCTCGTTCTGCGTGATGTGCGTGCTTGCTTTGGGAGTGTGCGTGCTCATCGGCTATCGCGTAAGTTTTTCGAGGCCCGCGGCGAGGGCGTCAATGTCGTCGCGCCTGTTGGTCTCGGTGACGCAGACGAGAATGTCGTTCGCGCGGTCGGGGAAGTAGCGCGAGAGCGCGAGGCCGCCCGTTATGTTGTGCTCGGACGAGAGCCGGGCGAGCAGCCCTTCGGCCGCCGCGGGCGCGCGCACGACGAACTCGTTGAAGACGGGCGCGGAGTAGGGGAGCGAGAAGCCTTCGATCGAGGCGATGCGGCGGCGCGCGTATGCAGCCTTCTGCGCGCACTGCGCGGCGACTTCCTGAAGGCCGCGTCGCCCCATCGTCGTCATGTAGATGGTCGCGGCGAGCGCGATGAGCCCCTCGTTAGTGCAGATGTTCGAGGTGGCCTTCTCGCGGCGTATGTGCTGCTCGCGCGTGGCCAGCGTGAGCACGAAGCCGCGGCGCCCCTGCGAGTCGTAGGCTATTCCGGCGAGACGGCCCGGAATCTGGCGGACGTACTTCTCGCTCGTGGCGAACAGCCCGACGTAGGGGCCGCCGTAGGAGACGGGGACTCCGAAGGACTGGCCCTCTGCGACGACGATGTCGGCGCCGCACGCGCCGGGCGAGCGCAGCAGGCCGAACGAGGCCGACTCGGTGACGACGACGACGAGCAGGGCGCCGACGGCGTGCGCCCTGTCGGCGAGCGCCTTCAAGTCCTCCACGCAGCCGAAGAAGTTGGGCGACTGCACGACGACGGCCGCGACCGTCTTGTCGAGCGCCGGGCCGTCGCCGTCGAGGAGCGTGCGGCCCGTCGCCCCGTCCGTAGCTAGCCGCTCGAGCCCGATGCCGGCGTGCGCGACGTAAGTCTCCGTGACGTGCATGTACTCCGGGTGCACGGCGCCGGAGACGAGCACTCGCGAGCGGCGGGTGACGCGCTCGGCCATGAGCACTGCCTCGGCCGTCGCGGTCGAGCCGTCGTACATCGAGGCGTTGGCAACGTCGAGGCCCGTCAACTGGCAGACGAGCGTCTGGAACTCGAAGATGGCTTGCAGCGTCCCCTGGGAGATTTCAGGCTGGTAGGGCGTGTAGGCCGTAAAGAACTCGGAGCGCTGTAGGAGGTTGTCAATGATTGTCGGCGCGTAGTGCTTATAGGCGCCGGCGCCGAGGAAGCTCGGGCGCGTGGCCGCAGTGTTGCGCGCGGCGAGCGCGTTGAAGTAGTCGAGCAGTTCCGGCTCGGAGAGCGCGGGCGGCGTCTTGAGCGGCCCGCGCAGGAGGACGTCGGAGGGGATGGAGTCGAAGAGCTCTTCGGCCGAGCCGAGCCCGAGGCCGCCAAGCATCTCCTGCCGCTCTTCCGGCGAGTTCGGGATGTAGCGCACTTTGTTCCTACTGCTCCGTTT
>DASPKR010000006.1:0-8907 GCA_035627975.1 Pyrinomonadaceae bacterium
TCGGCCGACGCGTGCCCTTCGACGCCTCCGGGCGCCTCCGTCAACCCCTCCGGTTGCACGGCGGGCGAGTGCTACGGCCCGCCTTCGGGGATGGTCGGCTGGTGGACGGGCGACGGACACGCGGCAGACGTGCAAGGCCCCACGCACGAGAACGGCGCGACTTTGAACGGCGCAGGCTTCGCGGCCGGCAAGGTGGGCCAATCGTTCAGCCTCGACGGCATAGACGACCGCGTCGAGATACCCGACAGCCCCGCCGTGAGCCCGACGGGGGCCATCACCGTTGACGCTTGGGTCATGCCCGACAGCATCACTCAGCCGACCGCCTTCGTCGCCAAGTACGACTCCTCGACAAGCCAGATAAGCTACTTCTTCGGCACGAATCAGGGCGGGAAGCTGGAGTTCTACGTCTCGCAGTCGGGGACCGACAGCCTCGCGCGCTACGCCCTCACGGATGCCGAGGTCATCACGCCCGGCGTCTTCTCGCACGTCGCGGCCACCTTCGACCCGCAGACGCAGGCCATCAGGATTTTCGTCAACGGGCAGGAGGTCGCCTCCTCGCTCGTGCTCTCCGGCACCGTCACCTCCGTCTTCGACGGCACACAGCCCCTCTACCTCGGCGCCTACAAGAACGGCGCCGGCGTGATCACGGGCCACTTCGACGGGCTCATGGACGAGGTTGAGTTGTTCAACCGCGCGCTCACGCCGCACGAAATAAAGGCGATTTACGACGCGGGGGCGGCCGGCAAGTGCAAGCCGCCGACCGCCGACCTGTCGCTGACGAAGAGCCCCTCGCGCTCCCCTGCGGTAGTCACGCGCATCCTGACCTACACGCTCGCGGTCAAGAACTGGGGGCCGTCGCCCGCGCAGTCGGTCGTCGTCACCGACAACCTGCCGACGAACGCCGCATACGTCTCGACGATAACCCCGGTCGGCACCTGCGCCCGCTCGGGCTCGACCGTCACCTGCCAGCTCGGCGACATGGCGCCGGGCCAGACCGTCAACGTGGAGGTAAGAGTCAGGCCGAACCAGCCGGCGACGCTGACGAACACAGCCTCGGTCGCTAGCCAGACCTTCGACCCCGTCTCGTCTAACAACAGCCACACCGTGCAGACGCAGGCCGTCATAGCCGCAGACCTTTCCATCAAGAAGGTCGCGTCGAAAGACCCCTCTCTCGTAAACCAGATATTCAACTACAAGCTGACCGTCACGAACGACGGCCCGGCCACGGCCACAGGCGCCGTCGTCACCGACAACCTACCCTCTGGCCCCACCTTCATGTCGGCCGAGCCCTCGCAAGGCACCTGCTCGCACGCCGCAGGTGTCGTCACATGCCAGTTGGGCTCGGTCGCCTCTGGCGCGGCGGCAACCGTCATCGTCAGGATAAGGCCGCGGCAGGCCGGCACGCTCGTCAACACGGCGTCGGTCGCGGGCGCCGAGCACGACCAGGACACTTCGAACAACTCCGCGACGGTGACGACCTCGGCGATACAGAGCGCCGACCTCTCCGTTTCCAAGACCGAGAGTGCAGACCCCGTGCTCGTCGGCTCGCAGGTCACCTACACGGTGAAGGTGACTAACAACGGGTTCGTCGCCGCGACCGGCGTCACGATGACGGACACGCTGCCCGCAGGGCTCGGGTTCGTCTCGGCCGCGACCTCGCAGGGCAGCGTCACGTCCGCGCCGCCCGCCGGCTCTTCCGGTCAGGTCGTCGTCGCCCTCGGCAACATAAGCGTCGGCGCGACAGCGACCGTCACGATAACGGTAACGGCGAATGAGCCGGGCGCCTTCACGGACTCGGCCACGGCCGCAGGCAACGAGGCCGACCACGAGCCCGGGAACAACACGAAGAAGCAGACGACGACTGTGGTGACGCTACAGAAGCTTTTGCTCTCGGCCTCGACGGTCGTCGGCGGGTGTCAGCCGTACCCGACGGGGACGGTCTATCTGACGGGGCCTGCTCCGGCTGGCGGAGTGACCGTCAGCCTTTCGAGCACAAACGCCGGCGCGTCTCCCCAGACCACCGTCTTCATCCCCGCTGGAGCCTTGAAGAGCGCCGCGTTCGCCGTGCCGACGTCGCCCGTCCTGAGCGTGCAGTCGGGCTCCGTGCGCGCGACACTGGGCGCGAAGACTATCGGCAGGTCTCTTACCGTCACCCCCGGCGTTTGCAACTGAAGCGCCGCCCGCGGCGCTGAAGCCGGAAGCGGCGGCCCTCGTCTTTAACTTATGAGACGAGGGCCGCCGCTTCCGGCTTCAGCGCGAAGGTGCTTCGGCGCGGGCTCGTTTGCCGGGCGAGCGAAGCGGGTGCTAGAATTTTTCCAGTCCCCTAGAGCAAGTTTCTTGCGCGCCCGACGCCCGTCGGGCCGCCCGCGAGGCCAGGAGCCATTTTGCCGCCGACCGACGAGAGCACGCAGGAAGAGCTGACGCGCCGCCATCGGGCCTCCGTGAGCCTGATCATCGGCGCGCTCGCCTCGACGCTGCTGCTGATGGGGCTGGCCGTCTCGGGCTGGCTCGGAGGCCCGCGCAGGAACCCTCAGCTCGAAGGCGCCCTGCGAATTGTCATAGTCTTTTTCGGCCTCGGGGCGGTCTATCTGCGCCGCACGCGCTTTGCGCTTATGCGCCTGCAAGACATCGCCGCGCTGCGCGGCCCGCGCGGTCTGCTCGCGCATTTGCAGAAGACGACCCTGTACGTCGTGCTCATAGCAGACGCCATAGCCGTCATGGGCTTCGCCATAACCCTCATGACGGGCTTCGGCAGTGACATGCTCTGGCTCGGCGCAATCGCGGTCTTGGTGCTCCTGTACGCCTGGCCGCGCCGCGCCGCATGGCAGAGAGTAGTAGAAGCCACCACAGCCGGGGCGGCAGACGCAGGCGCGGGCAGGGCCGCGAAAGGAACAACCGCGTGAAGCTTTCCAACCGACTCGTGACACTCACCGCGGCGCCCTCATGCCTCTTAGCACTCTTCCTGCTCGCGGCGCCCGCGGCCGGCGCGCGGCAGCAGTCGGGCGCGGGCGAGCGCGCGCAGTCACAGGCGGCCCCGGCCGCCGCCCCGCAGCAGCTTTCGGAGCGCGAGCGCCGCGCGAAGGCTTACGCGAAGATGCTCGAGGGCCAGCGCCACTTCTCGGGGGTGAGGACGGGGACGCTCACGGTCGAGGGGCTGCGGCGCGCGCAGGCGGCCTTCAAGGAGGCGGCCGAGCTCGACCCGACGCTCGCCGAGGCGCACACGGCCCTCGCCGAAATCGCGCTCTTCTTCGACGACCTCGCGCAGGCCGAAGAGTCGGGCCGCACGGCCGCGCGCATTAACCCCGACAACCTCGGCGCGCACAGAATCCTCTCGCGCGTGTACACGGTCAAGAGCAAGCTCGGCGATAGCGCGTTCAACCGCGCCGCCGCCGAGCAGGCCGTAGCCGAGCTTCGCGAGGTCGCGCGCATACGGCCGAGCGACGCGGAGGCCCACGCGCTCTTAGCCGAACTATACCTCGCGACGAACCGGGAGGCGGAGGCGGTAGCCGCGCTGAGGCGCTGGGCGGAGCTTCCGGCCTCGCTTGATAATCGCTTCTACCAGCTCGTCACGAAGGGGCGCGAGCTTTCGCCCGACGCCGCCAACGCCCGTCTCGGCGAAGTCCTTCTGCGCTCAGGCAAGCCTGCCGAGGCCGCGGCCGCCATACGCCGCGCCATGTCATTAGAGCCCGACAACCCGCGCTACCTCGAAATGCTTGGCGAGGCATTGGAGGCGGGCGGCTCCGCAGACCAGGGCGTCGTGAACGAGTTGAGCCGGCTGGTCGCGCAGCAGCCGCAGAACACCGTCGCCGTCGGCATGCTCGCGCGGGCGCAGTCCCGCGCCGGCCGCGTTGACGATGGCGTGGCGACGCTGCGCGCAGGCATCGCAGCCGTCAAGCCCGGCGAAGACCGCGACCGCCTGAACCTTCAGCTCCAGCTCGCGAACCTCTTCGACGAGGCCGGGCGCTACGACGAGGCCGTCGGCGTCTATGAGGAGATGCTGCGGGCCAGGAACATAGGCACCTCGCCGCTCGCCTCCGAGCGCGACCGCCGCTTCGCCTCCGCCGTCATCGCGAGCATCGTCAACCTGCGCCAGCAGGCCGGCCAGCCCGAACAGGCCGCGGCGGCCGTCGAGCGACTGCGCGGCCTGCTCGGCAGCAGCGACCCGGCCGCCGAGATACAGGCCGTCAACCTCCTGCGCTCGCAGGGCAAGCGCGACGAGGCGCTGGAGACCGTCCGCGCAGCCCGCAAGCGCTTCCCCGAAGAGCCGCGCCTGCTCCGCCTCGAAGCCTTCACGCTCGCAGACCTCGGGCGCGTCGAGGAGGCGCTCGGCCTCATACGCCCGCGCCTGAAGGGCCAGCCGAGCGACTACGACGAGTACGTCGTAATCGCGAGCCTCCTGATGGGCGCGGGCCGCGGGGCAGAGGCCGTCGAGGCCGCGCGCAAGGCCCTCGACCTCGCCCCGGCCGACGACCCCGACCGCGCCACGAATGCCTTGCTGCTGCTCTCCTCGGCGCAGGAGCGAGCCGGCGACGCGAAGGCCTCCGAAGAGACGCTGCGTCGCATACTTGCCAAAGAGCCCGACAACGCGACGGCGCTCAACAACCTCGGCTACTTCCTCACGGAGCGCAACGAGCGGCTCGAGGAGGCGCTCGAAATGATCCAGCGCGCCGTGCGCGCCGAGCCCACGAACGCCTCCTTCCTCGACAGCTTAGGGTGGGTCTATTTTAAGCTGGGCAAACTCCCCGAGGCCGAGCGCTACCTGAGCGACGCCGCGCGCCGCAACCCCTCCTCAGTCGCCATACAGGAGCACCTCGGCGACCTCTTCGAGCGGCGGGGCCAGCGCGAAAAGGCGCTCGCCGCCTGGCGCAAAGCCCTCGCGCTCGCGACTGAAGCCGCCGACACTGCCCGCATAAAAGCCAAGCTGAACGGCTCGCCGAATAAGTAAAAACGCGCCAACACGGTCTTCCGTCACGACGGGCCTTTCCTGATCTCACCGCTCGGTTAAAAGTCTCACAATATTCGTGACAACGTTGTGAAGATTCGGCAACGGCCCCACATCCATCAGCATCTCAGACCCTCCCAACTCGGCCATGCTGACACCGGCCGCGTTCACGACTCTTCCATCGAAAAAACTGTTGATTAGGTTGAGATTAGTGGGTAAAGTGTGCGCGCCTTTCAAGCGGGCATAATGGTCGGAGCGCTAGCTTCATCAGCCCCGACCGCCCGCATTCCAACCTAGTATTTTGTAGTAAAGCAGTTCTGGCCTCCGAGCTTTGAGCGCTGGGCCGTCGTGCGAAATTCTAATTGACGACTGTTTAATCCATGTTTTACAATTATCAACAGGTTGGCCGGTTGCCCCTTCACGGTCTGTTTGAGAGCACCTCCGGCCGATAAAAGTTTTAGGAGTTCCCCCAATGTTTACAAGGCGGTTCCCCTGTAGCGCGCTCTTTAGAAAGAGTTTACAAGCGTGCGCAATAATTTCGGCGGTCACCCTCCCGTGCGTCCCCACATCGGCCACGGGCAACGGCACGAAGCCCGCCTCCAAGCCCGTTGCCCGCCTGCTTTCGACCTCCCGCCAGGAAATCCCCGCAAGAACCCGCGCGCGGCTCATCTCGCGCATGTCGCCGCCGGCGGCGGCCGCCTACGCCTCGCGCACCTCTTCCGTCACGGTCTCGGCCGCGGCGACGGGCGACGAGCGGCGCACTTTCGATTTGATAAACGCCGAGCGCCAGCGCCGCGGCCGCAGGCCGCTCGTATGGGACGGCTCGCTTACACGCGTGGCGCGCTACCACTCGCAGAACATGGCGCGCGAGGGGTTCTTCAACCACGTGGACAGGGACGGGCTGGACTTGTCCGGGCGCGCCGAACTTCTGGACGTGCGCGGCTGGAAGGCTTTGGGCGAGAACATCGCGTATAATCAGGGCTACCCCGACCCTTCGGCCTTCGCCGTCGAGCGCTGGATGATCTCGGACAAGCACCGCGAGAACATCCTGAACGGCGAGTTCACGCACGCCGGGCTCGGGATCGCTCGCTCTTCGGACGGCAGGGTTTTTTTCACGCAGGTCTTCATGAAGCGCTGAGGCCGGGAGGCGTTTAACCGCTGCTGGGCTTAAAACGCGGCCGGCGCTTCCCCCGCGGAGGAGGCGCCGGCCGCTTACGTCGTGCCCGGAGAGAAGTTTACAGTCCCGGCCTTCGCCAAAGTCAACCTCTCGCTGCGCGTGCTGGGGCGGCGCGCCGACGGCTATCACGAAATCCGCACGGTCTTCCAGACCGTCTCCCTAAACGACACAATCCACTTCGAGCCGACCGCGGACGGGAGCCTTGAGCTCGTCTGCGCGCAGCCGGGCGTCCCGGCTGACAGGAGCAACCTTGTGCTGCGGGCCGCCGCAGCCTTGCGCGAGCGCTTCGGCGTGCGCGCGGGCGCGCGAGTCTTCTTGGAGAAGCGGATTCCGGCGGGCGGCGGTTTGGGCGGCGGCTCGTCGGACGCAGCCGTGACGCTCCTTGCGCTCGCGCACGTCTGGGGGCTCGAAACCGGCCGGCGCGAGCTGTCGGATTTGGGGGCGAAGCTGGGCGCCGATGTGCCGTTTTTCCTGACGGGTGGCAGGGCGCTCGGGATGGGGCGCGGTGAAGAGATTCTGCCGCTCGAAGACGTGCCGAGACAACACTTAGTCGTGGTCACGCCGCCCCTCTCGGTCTCGACCGCGGAGGCTTACAGGAGCCTCAGCGCTCCCGCCTTGACAAAGGTAGAGGCGGCCGCTAACCTGTCTGTTTCGCGCGCGGAGGCCGAAATCCCGCCGTCTCTCTGTGAGGTCATGCGCAATGATTTCGAGCCGGTGGTGAGCCGCCTCCACCCGGAGACGGGGCGGGCGCGCGAGGCGCTTTTGAGGGCGGGCGCCCGCTGCGCGATGCTTTCGGGCAGCGGGTCGAGCGTCTTCGGCGTTTTTGACAGTGAGGCCGGCGCGCTCGCCGCGGGCGAGCGGGCAGCCGGCAGCGGGGCTGGCTGGCGCGCGTTCGCGTGCTCGACGCTTACGCGCGCGGAGTACAAGAGGGCGCTCGGTAAGTGCGCGGCGATTCTCTGAAAAGGCGGGGCCGCGAACGAGGAAGGGATTGGGGAGTCGCCAAGTGGTAAGGCACCGGTCTTTGGAACCGGCATTCGTAGGTTCGAGTCCTACCTCCCCAGCTAAGAACTAGAGGTCAGGGGCCGGAAGTCAGAGGTCAGTTAAAGACTGGCGCCCGCTGACTCCTGACCTCTGGCCTCTGACCTCTGAAAAAGGATGAGCACCACCGGCGGTATCAAAGTCTTTTCCGGGAACGCTAACCGGGAGCTTGCGCAGGAGATTTGCGACTACCTGAAGTGCAAGCTCGGCAGCGCGACGACCGACAGGTTCTCGGACGGCGAGTTCAACTTCCAGATAAACGAGAACGTCCGCGGCGCCGACATCTTCATCGTGCAGCCGACCTGCCCGCCGACGGACGCGCACCTGATGGAGTTGCTCGTGATGCTAGACGCGTTCCGCCGCTCCTCGGCCGAGCGCGTGACGGCCGTCATCCCCTACTACGGCTACGCGCGCTCGGACAAGAAGGATCGCCCGAGAGTCCCCATCTCGGCGAAGCTCGTCTCGAACCTGATAGCGACGGCCGGGGCGAACCGCGTGCTCACGATGGACTTGCACGCGGCGCAGATTCAGGGCTTCTTTGACATACCCGTTGACCACCTGTTCGCAGCGCCGGTCTTCATAGGCCACTACGCCGAGCACCGCCTGCCGAACCTGACCGTGGTCGCGCCCGACACGGGCGGGGCGGAGAGGGCGCGCGCGTACGCCAAGCGCCTGACCTCGGCGGACGGGAGCCCCGCGCAGCTCGCCCTGTGCGACAAGCGGCGCGAGAAGGCGAACGTCGCGGAGGTCATGAACATCGTCGGCGACGTGCGCGGCCGTAGTTGCCTGATAGTTGATGACATGTGCGACACGGGCGGGTCTCTGACGAAGGTCGCGGCGGCGCTGCGCGCCGCGGGCGCCGACCGCATACACGCGTGCTTCACGCATCCCGTTCTCTCGGGCAGGGCGTGCAGGCTCATGGCGGAGTCCGACATCGAGCGCGTGGTGACTACGAACACCATCCCGCTCCAGGACGAGGCGTGCGAGCTGGAGAAGATAAGGGTGCTCAGCATCGCGCCGCTACTGGCGGAGGCGATCAAGTCCATACACGAGGAGACGAGCGTCTCCTCGCTATTCGTGTGATGCGCGCTGCGGCGGCCGACCAGCCGAGCGCCACTTGGGAGTGATCATGGCAGAGAGAGAAGAGATAACTGTGCGCGCTGAGCTGCGCGCCGGGCGCGGTAAGAACGACGCGCGCAGGCTTCGCGCGCGCGGCATGGTGCCGCTGACCGTTTACGGCGGCGAGGGCGAGGCCGTCGCGGCCGCCGCGCCGCTGCGCGAGCTTGCGGCCATCCTGCGCTCCGAGACGGGGCCGAACACCATCTTCACGCTCGAGGTTGACGGCGTCGGCCCGAGCGAGGTGCTTTTCCTCGACAGGCAGATAGACCCCGTGCGCGGCCGGCTCGTGCACGCAGACCTGCGCCGCCTCGTGCGCGGGCAGGAGATAGAGGTCACGGTGCCTCTGCACCTCGACGGCGAGCCCGAGGGCGTTCGCAACGGGGGCGGGATACTCGAGCAACTCCTGCGCGAAGTCGAGGTGCGCTGCCGCCCGCGCATAATCCCGGACGCGATCCATGCCGACGTTACGGCCCTGAATGTCCACGACGTACTGCACGTGAGCGACCTTCAGGCGCCCGAGGGCGTCACCATCCTGACGGAGCCGGAGACGGCCGTCGCGACGGTCGCCGTCGTGCGCGAGGAGCAGGTCGAGGAGCGCACGCCCGAGGAGGAAGTCTCCGAGCCCGAAGTC
>DASPKR010000007.1:0-3677 GCA_035627975.1 Pyrinomonadaceae bacterium
GCGTCCGACTCCTCGGCGAGCGCCGGTGCGCCGCGAAGGCCGAGCCGCAGAGACCACGCGCCCTCGTGCATCACGCCGCCCGCCGCGAGCGACCTGTCCTCGCAGTGATCCATCACCGTCAGCCCGAAGCCGCGCGCGTACTCCATCGCGCGGCGCATCAATCCCGGCGAAGGGACGGGCCTGCCGTCGTCTGTAACGGCGACGATGCCGGCTCGCTTCATCTCGCCCATCTCGGCAAGCTCCTCGCCCTTCGAGCCTTTGGTGATTGCGCCGACGGGGAAGACGTTGGCGAGGCCGGCGGCCTGAGCCTGCTCGATGATGAAGCTGGTAACGGCGGGGTTGTCGTTGACGGGGTCGGTGTTCGGCATGGCGCAGACGGAAGCGTACCCGCCCGCGACCGCGGCGGCCGCGCCCGTCGCGATGGTCTCCTTGTACTCCTGGCCCGGCTCGCGCAGGTGCGTGTGCAGGTCAATGAAGCCGGGCGCGACGACCAGGCCCGTCGCGTCGAAGACTTCTGCGCCGTCGGGCCGCGGCTCGCCCCGGCCGAGCAAGCCCGCGACGCGCCCGTCCTCTATAAGCAGGTCGCGGCCGGCGTTCATCCCTTGCGAAGGGTCTATGACGTGGCCGTTCGTGATAAGCAGTCTCATCAGTTTTGGGTGCGGTCAGCCGTGCGACTCGGAGCTTGCGGCGACGGCGGCGCGGAGCGGCTCTGGCGCGGGCTCCGTCTCGGCCTGCGGCGGCGTCGTGGGCGAGGCGGTCGTCGTCCCCGTCCCTCCGCCGAGGAGGTAGAGGACGGCCATGCGCAGGGCGAGGCCGTTAGCGACCTGGTCGAGTATGAGCGAGCGGGCGCCGTCGGCCACGTCCGAAGCTATCTCGATGCCGCGGTTCATGGGGCCGGGGTGCATCACGATTGCGTCGGGCGCGGCGAGCGCGAGCCGCTTCATGTTCAGGCCGTAGTGGACTGCGTACTCGCGCAAGGAGGGGAGGAAGGCTTTGTCCTGCCGTTCGCGCTGTATGCGCAAAATCATCACCACGTCGGCGCCTTCGAGCGCGCTCTCGATACGGGGCTCGACCGTCAGCCCCCCGCCCTCCACGAGCGAGGCGAACTCTGGCGGCGCGAGCGTGCCGGGGCCGGCCACGCGGACGCTCGCGCCGAGCGTCGTCAGGAGGTGCGCGTTCGAGCGCGCGACGCGCGAGTGGAGTATGTCGCCGATGATGGCGACGTTGAGGCCATCTACGCGCCCCTTGCGCTGGCGTATGGTCATGGCGTCGAGCAGGGCCTGCGTCGGGTGCTCGTGCGCGCCGTCGCCCGCGTTGACGACCGAGGCGCGGCAGACGCGCGCGAGTTGGTGCGGGGCGCCGGCCGAGGGGTGACGTATTACAATCAAGTCCGGCCCCATCGCTTCGAGGTTGCGCGCCGTGTCTAAGAGCGTCTCGCCCTTCGTGACGGAGGAGGACGATGCGCTGATGTTAATGACGTCGGCCGAGAGGCGTTTGCCTGCAATCTCAAAGGAGGTGCGCGTGCGCGTGGAGGGCTCGAAGAAGAGGTTGATGACGGTGCGGCCGCGCAGCGTCGGCACCTTCTTTATCTCGCGCTCGGAGATTTCGCGGAACGCCTCAGCCGTGTCGAGGAAGAGCGCGATCTCCGCGGCCGTCATGCCGCGTATGCCGAGCAGGTGCTTTTGCTGGAGCGCCGTTCTCATTCTTTAAACAAAAAAGGCGGCCATCGCTGGCCGCCGCCCCTCTACCCTTCCGCCGGGTGGGGTCGCTCTACGATGGCGACGCCCTCCTCCCCATCGAAGTCGTCGAGCATCACCTTGATTATCTCGCTCTTCTTCGTCGGCACGAACTTCCCGACGAAGTCGGCCTGTATGGGAAGCTCGCGGTGCTCTTTGCCGCGGTCAACGAGTACGGCGAGCTGGACGCGGCGCGGCCGGCCAAAGTCTATGAGCTGGTCGAGCGCGGCGCGTATGGTTCGGCCCGTGTAGAGCACGTCGTCTATGAGGAGGACGTTGCGGCCCTCGACGTCCACGGGCAGGTCTGTGCGGTTGACGACTGGGTTGGCGCCGACTGTGGAGAGGTCGTCGCGGTAGAGCGTGATGTCGAGGACGCCGACGGGAGGGCGCTCGCCTTCGAGGTCGGCTATCTTGTCGGCCAGTCGGTTAGCCAGAGGCACGCCGCGCCGCTGAATCCCGATGAGGTAGAGGTGGCCCGCACCGTGGTTCTCCTCGACGATCTCGGAGGCGAGCCTCGCCAGCGCGCGGTTAATCCGCATGCCGTCCATTATCCGTGCCTTCTCGACTAATTCCATCGCGCGGGATACTAACACAGCGCCGCCCGGCGATGGAAGATTCGCGCGCCGGGACTACCGAAAGCCGCGCCTGCGGGCAAGATGAGAAAGTGTCACAACGCCCCGTCTCGAGCCCCCCACCGCCTCGACAATGGTCGGCGCGGGACGCAAAATTTATACGAGCGCCCGGGCGCGCGGCGCGGCGGATTTTTAGGGCAAGGGGTATATGCGTTCGAGCATTAATAGCTATCTGGGTGATTATCTCCGGCGGGGCTCGGAGACGGCCTTCGCGCACAGGAGGGGCCTGCGCGTCGAGCGCTGGTCGTACAGGCGGACGGCGGAGGCCGCCTACCACTTCGCGCGCGAATTGGAGGCGCGCGGCGTAGGGCGTGGCGAGCGCGTGCTCATCTGGGGCGTGAACTCGCCCGAGTGGGTCGCGGCGTTCTTCGGCTGCGCGGCGCGCGGCGCGGTCGTCGTGCCTCTGGACGTGGAGAGCGCGCCGGATTTCGTCGCGCGCGTGCGCGAGCAGACGAAGGCGCGGCTTGTGCTTTTTAGCGAGGAGACGAGGGAGGCGGCCGGGCGACTGGAAGGGCTGCCCCGCCTCGCGCTCGAAGAGCTTGAGGGGACTGCCGCGCGACATTCACCCGAGCCGTTCGAGGCCGAGGGCGTAGGGGCCGGCGACCTGCTCGAGATAATCTACACGTCGGGGACGACGGCCGAGCCGCGCGGCGTCGTGCTCACGCACGGCAACCTGCTCGCCAACCTCGCGCCCATCGAAGAGGAAGTGGGCAAGTACCTGCGATGGGAGCGGCTCGTTCACCCTATAAGGTTTTTAAGCCTCCTGCCGCTCAGCCACGTCTTCGGGCAGTTCATGGGCATCTTCGTCCCGCAACTGCTCGGCGGCGAAGTCTTCTTCCAGAATTCGCTCAACCCCTCGGAGATAATCGGGAGCATAAAGAGGCAGCGCGTCTCGGTCGTCGTCACGGTCCCGCGCCTGCTCGAAACCCTTCGCGAGCACGTCGAGCGGCAGGAGGAGGCGCGCGGCCGCCTCGCAGAGTTCCGGCGCGCAATCGAAGAGGCGAAGGGCGCGCACCCCGCCGCGCGGCTCTGGAAGTTCCGGCGACTGCACCGCCGCTTCGGCTGGAAGTTCTGGGCCTTCGTCACGGGCGGCGCCACGCTCGCCGAGGAGACCGAGACGTTCTGGCGCCGCGCCGGCTTCGCAGTTCTGCAAGGCTACGGGATGACTGAGACGGCCTCGCTCATCACCGTCAACCACCCGTTCAAGTCTGCGCGCGGGGCGGTGGGGAAGATTCTGCCGGGCCACGAGGTGAAGCTCGGCGAGGGCGGCGAGATTCTGGTGCGCGGCAAGAACGTCTCGCCCGGCTAC
>DASPKR010000008.1:0-10756 GCA_035627975.1 Pyrinomonadaceae bacterium
TCGGAGCGCACCTTCAAGGTCGCCTCCGAGCTTGTGCGCGCCGGCGTTAAGCCCGCGAAGGTGTCGCAGGCCGTCTTCGCCAGCTACCCGTGGAGCAAGATAGAGCTGCTGGGCGAGGTGCTGACCACGCTCAAGCGCGACGAGTCCGGGCGCGTCGCGTGGCTCGTGCAGACGCAGGAGATGCAGCGGCGCACGGGCGCCTCGGACGAGGACGGCGACGGCTTCGTCAACTACCCGATGAGCTGCGGCGACGTGGAGGCGTGCGCCTTCTTCAAGGAGACCTCGCCCGGCACCTACCGCGTCTCCCTGCGCTCGAAGTGCGACGTGAACGTGGCGCGCATCGCCGAGCGCTTCGGCGGCGGCGGCCACCGAAACGCCGCCGGGTGCACCTTCCACGGAACCGTCGCCGACGCCGAGCGCGACATAGTCAGCCTGCTCGTTGACGCCGTTGACAACCGAGGCGTCGGCGCGGCCACCGGCCCGCTCCCGGCCCAGGCAGCGCTCGACGCCCGCCCGCAGGAGGTCGTGGCAGCCGCCGAGCACCGGGGCGCAGAGCGCGACGCGAGGCCCTAAGGCGCGGCCGGGGGCGACTGTCGGCGCTTTCCGCGCGCGGGGCTGCTGTGGTACGCTTCAGCGCGTCTAAGAAGCCCCCGCCCAGAGAAAAGACCGGACAGAGAGGACAGGCCCCGCCGAGCGGCCATGACTTGGTTTAAGAAGAGGAACCAGCGCATCGAGCCCGTCCCCGCGGACGAGCGGCGCGTCAAGACCGAAGGCATCTTCGTCAAATGCCCCGAGTGCGACGCCGCGCTCTACCGCCGCGAGCTGGAAGAGTCCTTCCAAGTCTGCTCGCACTGCAAGCACCACTTCCGCCTCGACGCCCGCACGCGCCTCGCCATGTTCTACGACGAAGGCAAGTACGAGGAGTTGGACGCGGAAGTCACCTCCACCGACCCGCTCGAATTCACGGACACCAAGCCCTACAAGCAGCGCCTTGAGCAGGCCCGCCGCGCGACGGGGCTGCCCGAGGCCGTCATCAACGGGCGAGGGCGCGTCGGCGGCCACCTGACCTTCATCGCCGCGATGGACTTCAACTTCCTGGGCGGCTCGATGGGCTCGGCCGTGGGCGAGAAGATTACGCGCCTCATCGAGCGCGCCGTTCGAGAGCGCGGCGCCGTCGTCATCGTCAGCCAGTCTGGCGGCGCGCGCATGCAGGAGGGGACGCTCAGCCTGATGCAGATGGCGAAAATCTCCGCTGCGCTCGCGCTCCTCGACGAAGCGCGCCTCCCCTACATCTCCGTGATGACAGACCCGACCACGGGCGGCGTCACCGCCAGCTTCGCCATGCTCGGCGACATAAACATAGCCGAGCCCAAAGCGCTCATAGGCTTCGCCGGCCCCCGCGTCATCGAGCAGACCATACGGCAGAAGCTCCCCAAAGACTTCCAGACCTCCGAGTTCCTCGTCGAGCACGGCATGCTCGACGCCGTCATTGACCGCCGAGAGATGCGCGCCTTCCTGATACGCGCCCTCGACTTCATGATGAACCCGGAAGCGCAGTTCAAGCCCGTCCGCGCGCGCCTGCCGCTCGGCAACGGCGCGGGCGCCCCGCCCGAGCTTCAGCAGGAAGAGGCTCCCCCCACTAAGCTCAAAGTTCAGAGTTAGCGGTCATGGACTTCGGCGAGTCGGTCGCTTACCTGCTCGGCCTCGGCCACGAGACCGCGGCGATGAAGCTCGGGCTCGAAGGCATCGGCCGTCTGCTCGCGCGGCTCGGCGACCCGCATAAAGTTTTCACCTCGGTGCAAATCGCCGGGACGAACGGCAAGGGCTCCACCGCCGCGATGCTCGAAGCCGTCTGCCTCGCCGCGGGCCTCCGCGCCGGGCTCTACACCTCGCCTCACCTCGTCTCAATTACGGAGCGCGTGCGCGTCGGGGGCCGCGAGGTCGCGCCCGAAGAGTTCGCGCGCGCCGCCTCTCGCGTGCGCGAAGCGGCAGAGGCGTTGGAGAGGGAGGGCGGCGCGCTCCCGACCTTCTTCGAGCAGGTGACGGCCATCGCCCTCACGCACTTCCGCGAGGCCGGCGTGGAGCTTGCGATATTGGAGACGGGCCTGGGCGGTCGCCTCGACGCCACGACCGCCGCGGGCGCTTCCGTCGTCGCCGTCACGCCCGTCGCGCTCGACCACCAGGAGCACCTGGGCCACACGCTCGCGGAGATAGCCGCAGAGAAGGCCGCCATCATCCGTCCCGGCGTCGAGGCGGTCGTCGCGCCGCAGGAGCCGGAGGCTGCCGGAGTCATCGAGCGCCGCTGCCGCGACTGCGGCGTGCGCCCGCGGCGCGCAGAACCGTTCGAGGCCGAGGGCGCGTGCGGCGACGGCCGCCTCCGCGGGCGCGTGCGAACCGAGCGGCGCGAATACGGGAGCGCGTGCCTCGCGCTTCGCGGCCGGCACCAGCTCGTCAACGCGGCCGCGGCGGTCGCGCTCGCCGAGGCGCTCATTGACGCGGGCTTTTACGTCGCGCCGGAGCACGTCTTGGCCGGCCTTGAAACGGCCGAGCACGCCGGGCGCTTGGAGATTGACCGCGGCCACGGCGAGCCCGCCATGCTCTTCGACGGCGCGCACAACCCCTCGGGCGCGCGCGCCCTGCGCGACTACCTGGACGAGTTCGCCGCGGGCCGTGTCACGATGGTCTTCGGCGCGATGCGCGACAAGGCGCTCGCCGAGATCGGCGCGATCCTCTTCCCGGCGGCCGAGCACCTCGTCCTGACGCAGCCGCGCAACCCGCGCGCCGCCCCGGTCGAAGAGCTGCTCCGGGCCGTGCCGGCGCCGGCCCATTCGAGTACAATCGCGCTCGCGCCGTCGAGCGCCGACGCGTTAACAATCGCGCGCGCGCACACGCCGCCCGACGGTCTCGTCTGCGTGACGGGGTCGCTCTACCTCGTCGGCGAAGTCAAGGCCGCGCTCGCGGGCGCGGGGAGTTTACGCGGATGAGCGTTAGTCGTGAATCGAGGCGACTGCTTTGGGTCTCGGTCGGCGTCGCCTTGGTCGGCGCCCTGGTGCTCCTGCCGCTCGCGTGGCTGGCGACCAGGATGTACCAGGAAGCGGGCCAGCGGCGCGTCGCGGCCGCCAACGAGGCCGCGGCCATCGCCGCCTTGGAGAGCATCTCGGCCGCCGAGCACCTCTACTTCCAGTCCAAAGGCGAGTACGGCACTTTCCCGCAGCTAGTCGAGTCGGGCTTCTTCCAGGCGCCGCTCACGGGCGAGGGGCTGGTCGCGAGCGGCTACGCCTTCACGCTCAGGGTGACCCCGCGCTCGGCCGAGCGCGCGCCCTTCTACAGCGTCAACGCAGACCCTCTGAAGTCGGGCGGGCGCGACGCCACGGGCCGCCGGCACTTCTACATTGACTCGGACATAACCGGCATGCGCTACAACGAGGAGCGCCCGGCCGGCCCCTCCGACAAGGCGCGGCAGACCGTGCAGCAGCCGTAGTCTCATGACCGACTCGAACGACGGGCCGCCCGAGGTTCTGGCGACGGAGGAGATTTACCGCGGCCGCATATTCGACGTGGCCGTTGACACCGTGCGCGAGGGCGCGCGCACGTACACGCGCGAGGTCGTGCGCCACAACGGCGGGGCCGCCGCCGTCGCCTGCTTCGACGACGGGACGGTGGCGCTCGTCCGGCAGTACCGGCACCCGGCGGGCCGCTACGTGCTGGAGCTGCCGGCCGGCAAGCTCGAAGAGGGCGAGCCGCCCGCAGTCTGCGCCGCGCGCGAGCTCGAGGAGGAGGTCGGCGCCGTGCCGGGGCGCATGGAGCTGCTCTCCGAGTTCTTCACCACGCCCGGCTTCTGCGGCGAGAAGATCTGGGTCTTCCTCGCCACCGAACTGACCGAGACGGCCCCGACGCACGAGGAGGACGAGCTGATAGAAGTCGTGCGGCTGCCCGTCGGCCGCGCCGTCGAGATGATAGGCTCCCGCGAGATCGAAGACGCCAAGACCGTCATCGGCCTGCTCCTCGCCGCCCGCCGCATCGGCGCCCGAGCCGGCGGGGCGGCTGAGCCGTAAGCCCCGGCTACGCGAACTTGAGATATCTGACGTTGTTCAGAGCAGTGGCGGGATAACTCTCCCCGGGCACGTCGCCGTAAGACAAGTGCCAAGGCGACCTCTTCGCGAGCAGCGCCCCGGCCGCCTCGCCGCTCACCGGCTTCGAGTACAGGTAGCCCTGCGCGTAATCGCATTCCAGCGCCCTGAGCTGTTCCGACTGGTCGAGGGTTTCCACGCCTTCGGCGACCACCTCCATCCCCAAGTTGCGCGCGAGCGTGACGATCGTCCGCACGATCTCAGCCTTCTCGACGCCCGGGCCCATGCGGCCCACGAAGGAGCGGTCTATCTTTAAGGTGTTAATCGGGAACCGGTGCAGGTAGCTCAGGGAGGAGTAGCCCGTGCCGAAGTCGTCAATGCTCACGCGGGCGCCGATCGCCCTCAGGGCTTCGAGCATCGCTACCGCGCTCTCTGCGCTATCCATCAGCACGCTTTCGGTAATCTCCAGTTGCAGGCAGCGAGGGTCGAAATCGGTCTCCCGGAGCACGTCCTCGACGTGCTCGACCAGGTCTGGCTGCATGAACTGTTTGCCCGAGAGGTTCACGCTCAGGGTGAGCGCCCTATGCATCGGCGAACGGCCCTGCCATTCTCGCACCTGGCGGCACGCCTCGCGCAGCACCCACAGGCCGAGGGGCAGAATCAGCCCCGTCTCTTCCGCCATGGGGATGAAATCGCCGGGCGGCACCATGCCGCGCTCTGGGTGCTGCCAGCGCACCAGTGCCTCGAACCCGCTGATCCGGCCGGTCGTCAGCGAAACGACGGGCTGGTAGTGCACGCGGAGTTCTTCACGCTCGAGCGCGCGGCGCAAGTCGTTCTCCATCTGCATGAGCGTGACGGCGCGCGTGTACATGGACGCGGCGAACACCTCGTGGCAGGCCTTACCCTTATCCTTGGCCCGGTACATGGCGATGTCTGCGTCGCGCAGGATGTCTTCCGGGGACTCGTACCCAACGCCGCCCAGCGCGATGCCGACGCTGGTGGTTGTGAAGACTTCGTGGCCGCGCAGGCTGAAGGGGGCCGAGAGCGCCTCCTGGATGCGCTCGGCCGTGCCGGTCGCGTCGCCGACCCCGGAGATGCCGTCGAGCAGGATCGCGAACTCGTCGCCGCCGAGCCGAGCCACCATGTCCGCCGGCCGCAGGCCCGCCTCCAGCCGGCGGGCGATAGCGACGAGCAGCTCGTCGCCTACCGTGTGCCCGAGGCTGTCGTTGACGTTCTTGAAGCGGTCGAGGTCGAGGAACAGCACCGCGAAATGATAACCGGCGCACCGGTGCGCGCGTTCGAGCGCCAGCCGCAGGTTATCCGTGATCAACATCCGGTTAGGCAGGCCCGTCAGGGCGTCGTGGAAGGCCGCGTGCCGGAAATGGTCTTTGCTCTCCTTGAGGGCCTGGCTGATCCGCTCCTGCTCCGCGATGTAGTGCGAAAGCTCTTCGATGTGCCGGCGCGCCTGTTCGGCCTGCGCGGCAGAGGCCTCTGCCTCTGCCGCGGCGGCGGCTTCGGCCTTGGCCGCGGCCGCCATCACTTCGATGTTTTTCAGGTAAGTCCGGTAGGTCAAGTAGAGGATGCCGATGATCGGAGTCGAGACCATCACGGCCGAGAAGCCGACCGCCGCGATGAGCTTGACGATCAGATAGGCCGCGGGCGCCCCGGCGAGGTACGTGATGGAAGACCAGAGGCAGTATTTGCTCCACGTGTGCCAGACCGACTCGCCCATCTTGCAGGCCTGCACGGCCGCGGCCAGCCCGGTGTTGACCACGTACTGCACCAGCGCCATGACGCAGAGGGCGCTGACGTAGGTGGCGGGCACGGAGCTGTGCGGCAGGTTTATGATGGGCCCGAAGCAGGAGCGCAGCGCCCAGACGGTAAGGAAAGTGGACGCTGCCATCACGCCCCCGTTGAGCAAGAGGTTGGCGGGCTTCTTCACCATCCTCACCGAGGCGCAGACCCCTTCCGCCGCCGCCAGCAGGACCGCGGCCTCGCCGCCGTAGAGCAGCATCGTGAGGAAGATGAAGGTCTCCGAGATCGTAATCCGCCCGTTGACGCTCGGCATCCGTACCGTGATGCGCGAGGCGACGGTGACGGTCAGGATGGTCAGGAACAGGAAGCGCGTGTCTAGCGCCTCCGCCTTCAAGTTCAGGGCGGAGACCACGCAGATCACCGCGCCGGCCCCGATGATCAGCCACCTCAGTGGGTTGTAGAGTAGCTGCCTGTTCATGGCTTTGCCCGAGAGGGTGAGAAGTCAGAGCGCCTTGCAAGCGACAGGTCAGAGCGGCTTTAGTGGCTCCGCTGGAGGTAGAGTGCTTCGTAATATCCGGTGAGGCTGAAGCCGGACTTTTCGTAGAAGGCGTGCGCCCGCTTGTTCTGCTCGTTAACCAGCAGGCAGAGCGACCTGGTGCGCGCCGCGAAGTGGCGGCCCAGTTGTGCGACGCAGCGCCGGCCGAAGCCCTTGCCGCGCGCCTCCGGGCTGACGTACACGCCTTCGAGGTAGACCGTCTCGGGTGTCTCGGCCATCACGTCGGCTTTAAATATCAGCCGCCCGCGCCTGAACCACACCCACACGCGCCCCTGTTCGATGCGCCGCGCGCAGCGCTGCCGGAAGCCGTCGGGGTCGCTCGCGAGCGGGTTCACGCCCTTCTCCTCGTAGAGCATCAGCGCCTGCGCCTCCATCACCTGTGGCAGTTCGGCGAGCGTGGCCCGCCGCAAGCCCGGCACCGCCTCGCCCGCCGCGGCGGGCTCGCGCAGCTCGAAGAGCAGCTTGCGGCTCGCCAGGTCTGCGGCCCTGCCGGCGGGGGCGTAGTGATGCCAGAAACGCTCCACGCTCTCGGGGTCGCCCGCGATCACGTCCGCGAACGGGTGCGCCTTTGCGCACCGCGCGAAGGCCGCCAGCGCCTCCTCACTCTGCGTTTCGACCAGTGTGAAGTGGCCGATCAGGGCGACGCCGACCAACCGCCCCTGCGCGTCCCTGCAGGCGTAGAAGGTGCCGCGGTTGAGGGGGCTCTCGAAGCCGTTGTCGCGGATGAGGCCGGCCATGAAGAAGGTCTGGCGGTAGCGCTCGGCGAGGAAGGCGAGGACTTCCGGCTCGTCACCCTTGTCTTTCAGGGCGTGAATGGTCAAAGAGCTGTCGGTCGCGGAAGGTAGCGGGGTCTCACCCCGTTCGAATGGGCGAAGCCTTGTCAGAAGGGCCATGGTGATGCTCCTTGGAGTCTGTAGATGGGTTGACCATAAGCTAAGTCGAGGCAATCTGCGTCAGTAGCCTAAGAAGTCAAAACCTGTATCTACCGACACCGCCATCGAAGCGGTGCCATCACCATTAGCCGTCGCGGACTGCGCCATTAAGATGGCGGTGTTGAGCGCGGCGCTGTCGCCGAAGAGCACCCCATCGCCGAAGAGGACGCCATCTCCGAAGAGTACCCCGTCGCCGAATAAGACCCCATCGCCGAAGAGGACGCCGTCGCCAAAGAGCACGCCGTCGCCAAAGAGTACGCCGACCGGAAGTAAGGGCTGACCGTCCCCGAAGAGGACGCCATCGCCATTCATAATCTTGTCGCCGAAGAGCACCCCATCCCCGAAGAGGACGCCGTCGCCGAAAAGCACGCCATCGCCGAACAGTACCCCGTCGCCGAACAGCACGCCCGTGCCGTAGGCCTTCTGATACCGATCGATCAGGTTGAAGCCCGTTGCGTAAGTTCTACCGGCGATGATGCCCTGCGCCCACGGGAAGGTGTGGCCGGCGATAGTCGTCTGCTGCGCCGGGGGCAGAAGTGATGTCAGCAGCGGCGCCCCCAGGGGCGTGCTGTTAGTAAGGTCGGTGCGCACCAGCCTCGCCAAGCGGACTGCGCCCTCGATGTTGAGCTGGCCCGCGCCCTGCTCGAACACGTTGAAGCCGGGCAGCCGCTGCGCCGTGTACATGAGGATCATTTTAACCATGTTCGGCGTCAGCCGCGGGTTGGCTTGCAGCATCAGCGCCGCGGCACCCGCCGCGACGGGTGCGGACATGGACGTGCCGTTCATGAACATCATGTTGCGCACGGACACGGGGCTCACGGAAGCGTCCATCTGCGGGTTCTGCGTGACCAGCAGGTTGTTCCGGGCCTGCGCGTAGACCAGCTTATTGCCCGGGGCTACCAGCTCTGGCTTGATCTGGTTGTCGTAGTGCTTGCGGCCGTCGGTGTCGGTCCAGAAGCTGCGCGTCGGCCCGCGGGAGCTGTAGGTGGTGACATGGTCGTCGCCGCGCGCGTTGGTGCCGAAGGTGTTGGTCGCGCCGACGGTGAGCGCCGAAGGTTCGTTGCCCGGCGAGTGGACTTGGCCGTAAACCTTTCTGCCGGCACCGTCCTTGCCGTTGTTCCCCGCGGCCGCGACGACCACCACGCCGGCGTCAACCAAGCGGCGCACGGCGCGGCACATCGGGTCGTTGCGGTAGGAGTCCACGGCCAGCGTGCCGAGGCTCATGTTGACGACTCGGATGTTGTAGGCAGCGCGGTTGGTCATCACCCAGTCGAGCGCGCCTAGGACGTTGGCGACCGAGCCCGCGCCCTGCGAGCCCAGCACGCGCAGGTTGATGATGTTGGCGTTCGGCGCGATGCCGATGTAGTTGGCGTTCGAGATGCGCCCGTTGCCGGCCACGGTGGAGGCGACGTGCGTGCCGTGGCCATAGGGGTCGTCCGTGCGCCCCTCGCCCGTGAAGTCGTGGCTGACGACGACGCGCACGTTGTTGCTCTTGTCGAGGAAAGAGGTGTGCGCGCTGTCCATGCCGGAATCGAGCACGGCGATGCCGATGCCCGTCCCGTCCAAGCCCAGGACGTTGATACCGCTGGTCGTGCGCGCCGCATCCGCCCCAGAGGTCGCGGAGACGTGACCGAGGGAGCGGACGCTCTTGTTCAGCGTGACGGAGACGATCTCACTGTAGGACTTCAAAGCCTCGACGGTGCCGGCCGGCAGGTCAACGGCTATCGAGTTGAAGTTGCTGAAGCGCCCCTTCACGCGCACGCCAGCACTTTCGAGCAGACCGTTGAGCGGCCCGCTGGCCGGCCCGTTCAGTTGCAGGATCACGCTCACCGTCTCGGCGCCCGTACCGGCTTGGCGCACGCGCTCCTGAACGGGCGTGGTCACACTGTCGGCCTGTGCTGAAGCCTGTGAGGATTGTGCCTTGGCGTTGTCGTATACCGAAACGCCCGCGATCATAGAGACCAGCAGCGAGAAGGTTGTCAGCGATGCGAAGAGGGGGGAACGATTGGGGGTCTTCATTTTTTAACTCCTAGAGCAAGTGAGAGTGAGTGTCTCTCCGTCATGCGCACGCTTGCGCCAACCCCACTTGAGCAAGACCCGTGCCACGCACCTGAAGTTGGATAATCAGACACGACAAGGGAAAGTATGGCGATTGATTGTCTAAATCTTCGCTAAAATTGATTTCGGTTATGTCAGAAGAAAGCAACTTGAATTGTTTTGGTTAATTTGACTGAGTACTGTCAAAATGAAGGAGAATGAGTTGCTGGTGACGAGTAGTTCTGAGGTGACGGCAGAAGCCCGCGATAACCCACGCACGCCCGAGCCGCGGCGGCCGACCCTCGTTAACTACCTCCACTCGGCCGCCGCCATCCCGCTCATATACATCTACACCGTCGTCATGGCGACGCTCTCGCTCCTCGTCTCTCTCTGGGACCCGGAGGGCCGAAGGCAGCACTGGTGCGCGTCCGCCTGGAGCCGCATGATCGCGCGCACGGTCGGCGCGCGCGTGCGCGTCGTCGGCGCCGAGCACATAGAGCCCGGCGCGTCTTACGTCTTCCTCTCGACGCACCAGAGCTACATGGACATACCTGTCATGCTCGGCTACCTGCCGGCGCAGTTGCGCATCGCGGCCAAGCGCGAGGTATTCCGAATCCCCTTCCTCGGGTGGCACATGCGACGCGCAGGCCACATCTCAATTAACCGCGGCTCCACGACAGAAGCCGTCGAGAGCCTGCGGCGCGCGGCCTCAGAGGTGCGCCCCGGCGTCTCCGTCTTCCTATACCCGGAAGGCACGCGCTCGCGCGACGGCCGCCTTCAGCCCTTCAAGAAGGGCGGCTTCAAGTTCGCGCTTCAGACGGGCCTGCCCGTCGTCCCGGTCGCCATCGTCGGCACGCGCGCCCTTCTCCCGCGCGACTCAATTGTCTTCCGCCCCGGCCCCGTCGAGCTTCGAGTCTCGCCGCCGATACTCACCAGCGGCCTCGCCGACTCAGACCTTCCCGGCCTCATGCAGTGCACCCGCGCCGTGATGGAGGGCCACTTCTCGGGCGCGCCCGCCGGGGGGTCTTGACAACTTTCGGCGCCCAGGAATATCGTTCGCGCGCCCTGGCATCGTCGGGGAGCGGCCTCGCTTAATCTTCACGAGGGGAACCAACCAGTCGGCCGGCGGCCGCGCCTCTGCGCAGAGGCGCGGCGCGACGCGTGCCTGAAGAAGCTCGAGGACGGAGGTGACGCGATGACGGGAAAGAAAAAGCGACGCGACGAGCCGGGGGAGGCCATCGAGACCGCGCTGGCCGAGATTCGGGCGAGCCTCGCGGGCCTCGCCGAGCAGTTCGGCGCGGGCGGCGCGCAGCACCGCCTCGGGACGCCCGTCGCCTTCCAGCCGGTGTTCCTCCCGGCGATGGCCCCCGGCGAGCCCGCGCCGACACAGAACATCCCGCTCGGCG
>DASPKR010000009.1:0-11858 GCA_035627975.1 Pyrinomonadaceae bacterium
GAGTACGGCGAGTGAAGAAGTCGTTCACGGCGGGGCGCGGTTGGTGGTATAAGTCTCGCGAACCTTTCTGACGTTCCTTTCTCCGGCAGACATGGAAGCTGAAAACATCGAGCGCGCGCAGTTCGTGGTGATGACCGGCCACACGGACGAGCAGCCTCTGGCGGAAATCATCGGGCGGCTGCGCGTGCAGAGGAAGACGGGCAGGCTGCGCGTCGAGTACGACGGCGGGCCCGCCTCCTTCTTCTTCGAGGACGGCCAACTCATTGACGCCGAGATGGGCTCGATGCGCGGGGTCGAGGCCGCATACGCCGCCCTCTCCCTCGGCGGCGCGCCCTTCAACTTCAACCCGCTCGTGCGCCCGCCCGAGCGAAGCATCGCGCGCCACGAGCAGCAGTTCATACGCGACCTCGTCGAGGGCCGCGCGCGCGAAGGGCGAGCCGAGATAAGGGTCGCGGGCGCCGACGCCTCACAGGCGATTGAGCGCGCGCAGGCGGGCGCCGTCGAGCAGCAGCAGCAACAACTCGCGCCCGTGCCGGCCGAGATGCTCGCGCCAATCGAAGAGCGGCTTGTCGCCGTCGAGGGCGCGATAGTCTCCGCCTCGCGCCGCTTCTCGCGCGAGCGGCTCGCCTACGCCGTCGTCATAGGCTTCCTCACGGGGCTCGCCGTCATAATGACGCTCAACTCACTCTTAGGCCCGTTCTTCTCAGACTCCGCGCAGCCGGCGGCGGCGGTGGCCCCCGCTCCGCCCGCGCGGCCCGCGACGGCCGCCGCCCCCGAGACTTCGGCGCCCGAGCAGCAGCAATCGGCCGGGGGCGCGCCCGTCCCGGCAACCGCCGCCGTGATAGGCACGCGCAGGGAGGGCGGAGTCCCGTCCGCGCGGCGCGAGCACGTCGTGCAGGTGCTGGTGGAAGTCAGGGACGGCCGCGTCGTTGACGCGCGCGTCTGGAACCCCCGGCCCGGCGCGGGCGCTTACGAACAGGTCGCGCTCGGGATGGCGCGCGAGCGCCGCTACCCCGATGGCTTCACGGGCGGCGAGCGGGTGAAGATAAGAGTGGTACTGCCCGACAAGTCTGAAACCTCCGGCGTGGAGACGCCCCCCGACCATTCGGGCGTGAGACGCTTCTCAGGGACTTCCCGCGGCAGGCGGCCCGTTCGGGTGAACCCTTAGAGACTTCCGCCGATGCTCTTCATCCGAGCCAACAGTCTGCCGCTCGCCCTCGACGAGGGAGAGCGACTGCGCCTGCTCGACGAGTTGGCCTCGGCGACGAGCCTCACGCCGCTACTGCGCTCGTCGCGACGCCGCCTCTTCCGCTCGCTCGCGCCGAGAGGTCTGGACGGCGAGGCCGCGTCGCACGCGGCCGACGAGATTGAGCGCGCGTGCGCCTCGCGCCCCGCGCCGGAAGGCGCGACCGGCTACACGCCCGGCGACCTCTTCTTCGAGGCCGACTGCGCCCTCTCCCTCACGTTCGGCGAAGAACAGCTCAGCGCCTCCGTCATCTACAGCCTCGACACTTCGGGGCCGCTCGCCCGCCTCGAACGCTTCTGCCGGGACGTGCGCGAGGCGCTGGCGAAAGTCAGGGGCGAAGACGAAGGCGGGGCGGGCGCGAGTCAGACGGCCGCTCGCGCCGAGTGGCGCCCGCGCTCGGGGGCGCCCGCGCAGGGGCTCGCGCGCTTCATCGCGGGCCAGCCCGCGGACTTCGTGCGCGCGGCTGCGGCGCTGCGCGGGGGGCGGGAACTCACGCGCGCCTCCGAGTTGATGGAGGAGCCGGAGGTGCGCGCCTTCCTTCGCCGCGTGCAGGAGATGCGCAGCGAGGGCTACACGCCGCGCCGCCTCTTCGCCGAAGCCGGCACCGCCCCCCTGCAGAGGATGATCGAAGCCGGGCTCCTTGAGCGCGAGGTGCGCGTGAGCTGCCGCAAGTCGGGCCACGCCCTCTTCGATCTGCCGACGCCCGACTCGCTCGCGGCCGTCACCATCAGCCGCGCCAAGTGCAGCCTGTGCGCCTCGCCCGTCGCCGACGAGCGCATAGAGGAGACCATCAACCCTTCGCGCCTCGCCGTCTCGCTCCTCGAAGACGGGCGCTGGCTCTCCAACCGCGTCTATAAGGTCGTGCGCTCGCTCGGCGTCCCCGACAGCGAGATAGCGAGCGGCCCCTCGACCTCGCACGGCGAGTCGTCGCTAGCCGCGGACGTGTGCGGCAACTCCTTCCTCTTCGTCACCAGAGACGGCGACCTTACGCCCGCCTTCTGC
Source organism: Pyrinomonadaceae bacterium (assembly GCA_035627975.1). Taxonomy (GTDB): domain Bacteria; phylum Acidobacteriota; class Blastocatellia; order Pyrinomonadales; family Pyrinomonadaceae; genus QHXN01. Next base: position 2,249 of record DASPKR010000009.1, read on the forward strand.
CGGCGCGCGGCCGAGGCCGTCGAGGAGACCGAGGCCACGCACCTCGTCGTCGTCGTCACGGGCTCGGTCGAGGACGAGGGGCGCCTGCGGCTCTACGAGTTCGCCTGGCGCCGCGCGCGCGCCGGGCAAGACCTGAGCGCAACGATTGTCGAGGGGCTCGCGTCGCTCCGCGCGGAGGTGGAGCGCGCCTTCTCTCAGGCCGTCAACCGAGAACTGTCGCGCAGCCTCTTCCCCCTAGACCCGGCCCTCGGCTTCAGCGCCGCCTCCTTCGTCCTCAACTGGTTCAGGCTCACGCGCCGGCAGGCCGACAGAAAGGCCGCCGGCCAGTCTGCCGAAGGCGCCCCCGCCCCTCTCTTCCCGCAGCTCGACCGCCCGCTCGCATCCTGACTTCGGCCCGCACGCGGCCGCGGCCCCCGGCTGACGTTTTGTCAGCCGCGCTGACAGATTTTCCGGCCGCAGTGTCAACGCGCGCCCGCGCACTCTCTCACCAACCCGCCGCCTCTTAAACGGCAAAGCTTTGTGGCCGCAACCGTTTGCGCCGCCCGCGGGGAGCCCGCGCGTGAGCGGCACAGACTTTGTTATTGCTCCTCGGGCCGGGGGCGCGTGCGCCGCCCGGCGATTGGACAGACCGGGCGACGGCGACGAAGGGGACTTGATGGCTCGCGTGATGATTTGCGACGACGACCGTGCGGCGGCCGAGCGGCTTGTGGCCGCTCTGCGTGCCGCCGGCCACGAGGCCGAGTGCTGCCGCCACACGATGGACGTGCTGCGCGCGGCCGCCGACGGGCGCTTCGACCTGATAGCCGTCGGCCTGGACATGGCGGGCTTCGGCCGCAGCGGCGCCCTCGAGGCGCTGCGCGAGATAGCTCCCGGCACTTCGCTCATAGCCATACACGACCGCCCCGCAGAGATAATGCGCTCGGCCACGCACGCGCGCCTTGCGGCCGTGCTCCCGCGCCCCGTCCGCGTCAAAGATTTCATGTACGCCGTCGCGTGCGCCCTCAAAGAGCCCGCGGCGGCAGACCTCGCCTGAAGCGACTTGGGGCTCCCCGCAAGCGCCCCGCCATCCTTCAACTCACGCGCGCCGCGCGCCTTTCCGCCCGACCCACCCGATGAAGACAACGAATGGAGGAGAAGACAGATGATCAAGTTAAGTAAACGCACGGGCCTGCTCCCCGCGCTGGCTCTCGCCCTCGCCGTGACGGGCGGGGCCGCGGCCTTCGCCCAGCGGCAGCTCACGGGCGCGGCGGGCGCGAAGCCCGAAGTCAAGGTGAGCCTCACCGGCAGCGTCACGCGCGGGGGCAAGGCCCTCTCGCTCGGCGAGGTCGAGGGCGTCAAGCCCGGCGAGGTGCTCGATTGGCAAATCGTCTCGACGAACGAGGGCGGCGCCGCCGCGCGCGACTACAAGGCGGTGGGCCACATCCCGAGGGGGACGGTCTTCGTCGCCGGAAGCGCCAGCGCCGAGGGCTCGACCGTAACCTTCAGCATTGACGGCGGCAAGACCTACTCGACCCTGCCCGTCATCGAGGAGAGGCAGCCGGACGGCACAGTCAAGCAGGTGCCGGCGCCCGTCTCGATGTACACGGAAGTTCGCTACGAGTGGTCGGACGCGCTGGCCGCGGGCGGCAAGCTCGCAGCCTCTTACAAGGTGCGCGTCCGGTAGGAGGGAGTCCGGGCGCACAGCCTGCGGCCGCGCCTTGAACACCCGCCGGGGACGGCCACCCCATCCCCGCCGCGAGCCGCGAGCGCCCCACACCACCGGCCACCGATGAGGAACTAAAAAGATGAGAACCAGAACCACTACCCCCACGCTTCCCCGCACGCTCGCCGCGGCGCTTCTGGCCGCCGCGCTCGCGTGCCTCGTGTCGCTGCCCGCAGCGGCGCAGCAGACCGCCGGCGGCACGACCATCAGCAACACCGCCACGGCCACCTACGAGGACCCGGGCGGCACGCCCTACGAGACCTCCTCGAACACCGTCGTCGTCACTGTGGCGAACGTCTCGGGCCTCGCCGTCACGCCCGACGACGCATCGGGCGGCGGCGCCAGCGGCACCGTCGTCGCGGGCGAGGCCAACGGCGTGATGACCTTCGTCGTCTCGAACACCGGCAACTTCGCCGACACCGTCAGCTTCAAGGGCGGCGGGGCGAGCTTCACGGTCGGCGGCGCTATCACGGCCGCCAACGTCACGGCCGCCTTCTTCGACGCCAACTCCAACAACGTCTTCGACGCGGGCGACACCGACCTGTGGAGCGGCCCCGACATGACGACCGCCTCCGTCCCCGCGGGCGAGAGCCGCAACGTCATCGTCCGCTTCACCGTCCCCGCGGGCGCGACCGGCACCGTTGACATACAGCTCGGCGACGCGGGCGGCGCATCGCCCTTCGACAACCAGGCGCTCTCGGCCTCCGCGGCCGACGTCGCGAACACGACGGCCGGCGTCAACGGCCGATCCGAGGCGCGCGGCTCCCGAAGCCTCTCCGTGCTCTCCGACGCGCGCATCCAGACTTACCTGACGGCGCCCGCCGGCCCCATCAACCCCGGCGGCGACGTGAACTACGTCGTCCACACCTGCAACGTGTCGGCCTCGCAGGCGGCCTCGGCCACGACGCTCACGAACGTCTCGAACGGCTCGAACTCGGGCGTCTTCGAAATACTGCCCATCCCCGCGCAGACCGCGCTCAAGGCCGGGCAGACCTTCCCGGCCGGCACGCTCTACTCGACGAGCGCGCTCACCGACGACCCCGTGACGACGGCCCAGTGGGACGGCAACGCCCCGGCAAACCTCGCGAACGTCCGCCGCATAGCCTTGAACCGCGGCGCGAGCCTCGCGGGCGGCGCCTGCACCTCCGACGTGACGGTGCTCGTCGTCATTGACGCGAACGCCGACGCCGACCTGCCCGTGCTCGGCATAGCCGACTCGTTCGCCAACAACACCTTCGGCGCGCGCATCACCGACCAGTCTGCCGACAACGTCTCCGGCTTCGGCAACGGCCGCGCCGATCTTTCGCCCGCCGGCAGCAACCCCGACGGCTCGAACCTCTCGCAGCCCGGCAACCTCGACGGCGACGGCGTGCTGCTGCTGACTCTGATAGCCAAGGTCGGCTCCGTCTTCAACGGCCCCAACGGCGCCCCGCGCGCCACGGGTACGGCCGGCAACACCAACAACGACTTCACGAACCGTAGCGTCAACACCGGCATCGCCGGCGTCGCCCCCGGCGGCTCGACCACGGCCGCGGGCGCCTCGACCTTTACCAACACGGTCGAGAACCCCGGCAACGCCGACGACGTGTTCACGCTGTCGGTCGTCAACTTCGCGTCGCTCCCCGCCGGAACGTCGCTCGTCATCACGACGGCCAACGGCTCCGTCACGGTTGACGGCGCGAACCCCTCGGGCAGCGTGACCATCAACGTCGCCCGCGGCGCGACGGCCAACTACACCGTGCAGTTCAACCTGCCCTCGGGCCAGACCGTGCTCACGGGCTACGAGGCCGTCATACGCGCCACGTCCACGAACACGCCCTCGGCCACGAACGACACGATTGACCGGCTCTACACGGGCTTCCTGCGGCTGGTCAAGTCCGTCACCGTGGACAACGCGACCGGCGTGGGCGGCGCGACCGACGCCGTGCCGGGCGCGCACCTCGTCTATGCCATCCAGTACGAGAACGTCTCGCTCGCGCAGGGGACGGGCTCGGGCAGCGTGACCCTGACGGCCTCGAACGTCGTCATCAGCGAGAAGGGCGACGAGGGCTCGAACAACTGGGCCACGCACACGACGCAGGTCGTCGGCGGCGGGCAAGACCCGACCGACAGCACGACCGGCGTCATCACCGACGGCAACTCCGGCCTCGGCGTCACCGCCGCGACCAACTGGCTGAAGGACACCATCCCGAGCGTCGCCCCCGGCGCCTCCGGCACGTTCACCTTCAGGCGCCGGATCAACTAAAGGCAGATGTCAGATGCTAGATGCCGGATGTCGGCAGCCGACCTCTCCGGCATCTAGCATCTGACACCCGATATCTCACACCTCTTATCAGTCTTCTCCATGACTAACGCCCGTCTCAGCCGTCTCGCCGCCGTCGCTGTCGCACTCACGCTCCTGGCCACCCCCGCGGCCCGCAGCCTGGGCGCGGCACGGCGCGACGGGCCGGCCGTGGCGGGCGTCGAAATTTCCAACCGCGCCGAGGCGAGCTACACAGACCCGCAGGGCCTGCCGCACACTACCGTCTCCGAGACGGTCGTCGTCACCGTCCGCACGGTCGCCGCCGTCACGGTCACGCCCGACGAGACAGAGTCTTCCGCTAACGTCTCGCCGAACGACCGCGTGGTGCGCCTCTTCCGTGTGTGCAACACGGGCAACACGCCCGACTTCTACTCGATAACTTCGGCCGAGGTGAGCGCCCCGGCCGCCTTCGTCTCCGCCCACTTCGACTCGGACGGCGACGGCCGCCTCACCGACGCCGACCGCGCCATAACGCTCGGGCAGACCCTGAGCCCGCGCCTCACGCGCGGCGAGTGCACGGGCGTCCTCGTCTCTTTAGACACGAACCAGGGGCAGACCGGCCAGCTCATACAGATACGCATCACGGCGCAGTCGAGCGTGCGGGACGCCGCCAACATAGGCGCTTCCGATGTCGGCACCATCATCAACACGCTCGGCGACGGCCCGAAAATATCTTCGCCCTCAGACCCGCAGCTCCCGCCCGTCAAGCTCGTCGGGGGGCGCGCGAGCGTCACAACCTCGCCGGGCCAGCCGCTCGACTACCTCGTACACTTCCGCAACAGCGGCGACACGCCCGCGCGCTCCGTCGTCGTGAGCGACGACCTGCCCGCCGGCCTCGAGTACGTCGCCGGCTCCCTGCGCTTAAACGACCGCGCGCTCACCGACGCCGAGGACGCCGACGAGGGCAAGGCCCAGGACAACCGCCTCCGCGTGCTCATCGCCGAGCTGGCCGTGGGCGAAGAGGTGCGCGTCGCCTTCCAGGCGCGCGTCACGGCCGGGGTCGCGCACGGCACCGGGTTAGTCAACACGGCCGTCGTCACCCCCGCGAACGCGCCGGCCGCCTCGAGCACGACCGCCACGGCCGTCGTCAACCCCTTCGGGCTGGTCTTCCAGGGCCGCAGCCCCGGCACGCCCATACCCGGCGCCCTCGTCTCGCTGCTCACAGACCCCTCCTCCGGCTCGCCGCTCGCGCTCGCGCCCGACGCCGGCTCCGCGCCGAACGAGCCGAACGCGAACCCCTTCAACTCCGACGGGCAGGGCCGCTGGAGCTTCGTGCTCTCGCCGCAGCAGATCGGCACCTCGCAAGCGCCCGCGCGCTACTTCCTGAACGTGACGGCGGCGGGCTACCGCTCGCGCCTGATAGAAGTGACGGTCACGCCCTCGCCCGAGGGAGCGAACCTCTTCACGCTCGCGGTGCGCGCCCTCGACGGCCAGCCCGTCGCGCGCGCCGGGGGCTTCGAGCTGACCGAGCAGGCCGTAGAGATTACGCGCCTCGCGGCCTTCGCGATGAACGTGCCGATGTTCGAGAGCACGACCATCGAGCTTACAAAGACGGCCGACCGCCCGTCGGTCGAGGTGGGCGACGTGGTGAGCTACCGCGTCGAGATTCGCAACGCGACGCCCGTCGCGGTTGACGACCTTGTCGTGCGCGACCAGCTCCCGCCGTCCTTCCACTACGCGCCGAACACCGCGCGCCTCGAGGCGCCGCCTGAAGCGCCGCGCAGCGTCGAGCCCGAGTCGCGCGCCGCCGGCCTACTCGTCTTCCGCGTCGGCCGAGTGCAGGCCGGCTCGCGCGCAGTGCTCACCTACCGCGTGCGCGTCGGCGCCAACGTCCGCGAGGGCGACCAGTTCAACGCGGCCTCCGCGACGGGCGTGCTCACGACCGGCGAGCAAGTCTCGACCCCGACGGCTCGCGCCGCCGTGCGAGTGCGCCGCGGCATCTTCTCGTCGCAGCAGGTCATCATCGGCCGCGTGTTCGACGACGCGAACGGCGACTCTCAGTTCGACCGCGACGAGAAGGGCGTCCCCGGCGTCCGCATCTACCTCAACAACGGCCAGTCCGTCGTCACGGACTCCGAGGGGCTCTACAACTTCCCCGTCGTCAACGAGGGCGCGCAGGTGCTCTCGCTCGACCCCGTCACGCTCCCGCCCGGCTACGCGCTCGCAGACACCGGAAGGCGCGAAGACAAGAGCTGGTCTCGGCTGCTCCGCACGCCCCTGGGCGGCGGCGCGCTCCTCCGGCAGAACTTCGCGCTCCGCTCGCACGACGCCGACGCGGCCTCTTCGGTCGCTTCGGCCGGCAACGCCCTCGCGCCCCAGGACGGCGCGCGGAAGCCCATCCTCGCCGGCAACCTCTTCGGCGGCCCGACGACGACGGCGTCGCCCCGTTCGGCCGAGCCGAAGACGCCCCCGCCCGCCGCGCCCGGCACATACGAGGTGGCGGCGACCGAGACGCTAGAGCCCGTCGCCCCCGGAGAGGTACGCGTGCTCTCGCCGCAGCCGGGCGAGACCGTCTCGGGCGCCGCGCTCGAAGTCAGGGCGCGCGTCGCGGCCGGCTGGGCCGTCGAGGTCGAGGTCGAGGGCCAGCGCGTCCCCGACACGAAGATCGCCGAGCGCCGCGTTGACCAGAAGAACAACGTCGCCACCTTCACCTTCGTCGGCGTCGGCCTCAAGCCCGGCCCGAACCGCGTGCGCGTTACGGCCGTCGGCCCCGACGGCGCGCGAGGGGCGACGGCCGAGCTTACGGCCTACGGCCGCGGCCCCGCCAAGCGCATCGAGATAGTGCCGGACAGGACTGAGGTCTCCACGGGCGGGCGCGATTCGACCACGGTGCGCGTGCGCGCCTTCGACCAGTGGGGCCACCCCGCCGCCGACGGCACGGTCGCGCTCGAAGTCTCTACGGGGAGGCTCATGCGGCTCGACGACGGCAAGGCCGTTAAGCCTTCCTCGCCCGCCGACGCCGCGGGCAAGCTCGAAGAGCAGGCCGCTTCGGGCCAGCAGATAATCACGCTGACTGGCGGCGAAGCCTCCGTGCTCTTCGTCGGCGAGGGCGCGCCCGGCAACGCCGAGATTCGCGCCACGACCGGCGCCGTCGAGGCCAAGCAGACCTTGCGCGTCACCCCCGAAGTGCGGCCCGCCATACTCGTCGGCCTCGCCGAATTGACGGTCGGCGCGGGCGGCCCCGAGCTCTCCACGGGCGAGACCGCCGCTGGGATACGCAGCCGCCTCGCCTTCTTCTACCGCGGCCGGCTGGACTTCATGGGGACGAACCTGCTGACGCTCGCCTACGACAGCAACCGACCCATCAACCGCACCGCGGGCCACGACCGCCTGTTCCAGTTCGACCCGTTGGATCGCGCCTACCCGCTCTTCGGCGACTCGTCCACGCGCTTCGAAGACGCGCCGTCGAACTCGAAGCTCTACTTCCGCCTAGACCGCGGCCGCTCCTACTTCATGTTCGGCGACATCGAGCCCGAGGGCGGCTCGGTGGGCCTCGCCTCCTACACGCGTAAGCTCACGGGCGCGAAGCTCCACGTCGAGAACTCGTCGGGCGACTACGTCTCGGTGACGGGCGCCCGCCCCGACACGGCCTACGCGCGCGACGTTTTCGCGGGCGGCGCGCTAGGCTTCGCGCGCCTCTCGCACACGGAGATTCTGCCCGGCTCCGAGTCCGTCACCATCGAAGTCCGCGACCGCCGCAACCCCGAGATAATCCTCTCGCGCGAGACGCTCGTCCGCTCGGTTGACTACAACCTCGACGCAACGCTCGGCGAGATTTTCTTCCTGCGGCCCGTCTCGACCTTCGACTTCAACTTCAACCTCGTGCAGGTCGTCGTCGCATACGAGCACCGCGCGTCGGGGATGTCGTCGGCCGTCTATACGGGCCGCGCGTTCAAGACCTTCGACCGCCTCGGCCTCAAGGTCGGGCTCTCCTTCGTTGACCAGCGGCAGGGCGAGATGGGCGCGTTCCGGATGGGCGGCGTGGACGCCGAGAAGCGAATGCCGCGCGGCGGCCGCCTCAAGCTCGAGTGGGCGACCTCGCGCGGGCGCGTCGCCGTCGGCGGCAACGTCTTCACGACCGAGGGCGCAGACGACCGCCACGACGGCAACGCATACCGCGTGGAACTGGAGCAGCCGCTCCCCTACCGCGAGATGATGCTGCGCGCATCCTTCGCGCGCGCCGACGAGGGCTTCATCAACCCCTTCGGCGCCACGGTGACGCCGGGCTCGCAGCGCGCCGACGCGTCCGTCGAGATGCGCGCGCGCAAGTCGTCGCGCGTGCGCCTGTCGCTCACGGACGAGCGCAACAAGACCTCGAACGTGGACAACAGCCGTCAGACGGCCTCGCTGCTCTGGACGGAGAGCTTTACAGACCGCCTGCGCGTGATGGCGGGCTTCGACTTCCGCCGCTTCCGCGACGAGACGAACGACAAGCAGACCGACTCGAACCTCCTGACGGTCGGCGCCGAGTGGCAGGCGACCGACAAGCTCCAGCTCTCCGCGAAGCGCGAGCAGAACTTGGGCGAGGCCGACCCGTCCTACCCCGACCAGACTACTCTCGCCGCCACGTACCAGTGGAACCAGTACACGCGGCTCTTCTTCACGCAGCGCCTGGCCAGCGCGCCCATCGTCCCCATCAGCGACTCTGCGCTCACGGGCTTCGCCTCCACGGGCGCGCGCCGCGAGACGGCCATCGGCGTGGAGACACGGCTCGGCCGCTACGCGAACCTCGTCTCGCGCTACCAGCTAGAGAACGGCATTGACGGCACCGACAGCTTCGCCGTCATCGGGTTAGCCAACCGCCTCTCCGTCACGAAGCAGCTCGCCCTTGACCTCGGCTACGAGCGCGGCTTCCACCTCGCGGGCAAGGGAGAGAGCTTCAACGCCGCGCACCTCGGCTTCTCGTGGCAGCCCTACGAGGACTTCCGCACGACGGCGCGCTACGAGATGCGCGACCGCGGCGGCCTCGGCTCCGTCTTCACGCTCGGCGCGCAGGGGCGCCTCGGCGACAACTGGACGAGCATGGCCCGCTACCAGCTCTCGCGCACGAACTTCGGGGGCAGAGACGGCCAGGCGACGAGCATGACGGGCGCGCTCGCATGGCGGCCGCTTAGAAGCGACGCGGCCGGGCTGCTCTTCAGCTACACGCGCAGGGACTTGACGCAGGAGGGCTCCGGCATCACCGGCGGGCGGCTCCGCGACCGCTCCGACCTGCTCTCCTCGGACGGCTACTACCAGGCGACGCGCAACCTGGAGCTCTACGGCCGCTTCGCCCTGAAGTTCGGCGACACCTCCTCGCCGCAGCTCGCGCCGGCCTCGACGCTCACCTACCTCACGCAGGGGCGCGCGGCCTACCGGCTCGGCCAGTTCATAGACATCGCGGGCGAGGGCCGCTGGCTCGCTCAGCCCGCGAGCATGACGCGCCGCGCCTCCTTCGGCACCGAGCTCGGCTTCTGGGTGCTGCCCGACCTGCGCCTCGGCGCCGGCTACAACTGGGCGGGCGCCTACGAGCCCTTCGGCACGAGCCTACAGCCGGGCCGCCGCGGCTTCTACTTCACCATCTCGTCGAAGCTCTCGAACCTCTTCGACCTCTTCGGCACCTCGAG
>DASPKR010000010.1:0-4194 GCA_035627975.1 Pyrinomonadaceae bacterium
CGCCGTGGTCGTCGTGGTGCGCGTGCGACACCTCGCTTATGTAGAGTATCGAGAGCAGCACGAAGATGAAGGTCTGCATGAAGGCGACGAAGACGCTCAGGGGCATTATTAAGACCGGCAGCACCCAGTTCACCAAGCCGAAGATGGTGCCGAGAATCTGCTCGTCGCCGAAGAGGTTCCCGAACAGTCGTATGCCGAGCGACATCGGCCGGACGAGGTTGCTTATCAGCTCGATGGGGAACATCAGCGGCGCGAGCCATATGACGGGGCCGGCGAAGTGGCGCAGGTGGCCGAACAGCCCGTTCTCCTTGATGCCGATGGCGTTGTAATAGACGAACGAAGTGATGCCGAGCGCGAACGTCACGCTGGTCGAGGCGGTCGGCGACATAAGCCCCGGCACTAGCCCCATCAAATTCGATACGAGTATGAGCACGCCGAACGTGGCGACGACGGGCAGGTACTTCAACCCGTGATGGCCCACGTTGTCCACGAGCAGGTTCCTGATGGCAAGCACGCCCGACTCGAGCAGAAGCTGCGTGTTCGGCGGCTCGTCAACAGAAAGCCTGCGCGGCTTCAGGAGCAGCACGAGCACGACCGAGAAGACGGCCGCGAGCACGAACATCACCGTGTACCACGGGATGGCGTTCTCGGGCGTGTAGGGGCCGAAGACCGACTCGGCGTTCGTCTTAAATATGGCGAAGAACTTGTCCCAGAGCGGCTTGGTGTAGTGAACCTGGAAGTCGTGGACAGCGGGGCCGAACGCGTCGTTCAACTTCTCGACGAGCAGGGGCGTGTGGTGACCGCCCGACTCGGCGGCGTGCTCGGTGGCCTCGGCCGCGTGGCCGGCCGAGGTGGCCGTGGCCTGCTTTTCGTCGCCGAACAGAAAGAACATTTACGAAGTCTCCTCCCGACGAAGGACTGCGAAGTATAACTGCCTGAAGCCTTCAGCGAGCGCCGCCGGCACGAACGAGCAGAGGCCCGCGAGCGCCGCCCCCAGCGAGACGAGCCCGAGCGCCTGCGCCGCCCAGACCGCCCCTCCCACCACCGCGTAGCGGAGCACGTAGCGCGCGGCCCTCATGCGCGGCCTTCGGCCCGCCGGAGTCGCGCCGAAGACGGCCGCGACCGAGGTGCGAAGCCAGTGGTGGTTCAAGAGCGAGAGCAGACCGCCGAGCAGCAGCCCCGTCGTCACCCTCCACGGGGCGAGCGCGGCGCTCACGAGGACGGCCAGCGCGACCGACACGCACATCCCCCGGAATATGCGGCGCTCCATCGCACGGGGGTCTTCGTCCCGGCCTCCGGGCGCACGGCCGCGCACACTGTCGGCGCCTTCACTCATCTCGTGAACGGGTGATTTTACACGCCGGCCGGCGCGGCTGTCGAGCGCGCCCTCACTTGATTTTCGTTATCAGGCGGACGAACTGGTAGAAGCCCACTACCGCGCCGACGATTATCCCCGTTACCATCCAGTAATTCTTGCCGAGCCAGCGGTCGAGCGCCCAGCCTATCCCCATGCACGAGAGCACCGCGAAGAAGATAGAGAGCCCCGCGGCGTACGCGATGCTGCTCTTCCGAGTGGTCTCGGCGTCTTCCTTTTCGCCCACCGGCCTCCCTCCCCGCAAGTGCTCGCGGCACCTACTTCATCAACTGCTTCCGCCTCATCTCTTCGAGCAGCCGCTCGGTCTTGAGCATCTCGATGTCCGCGTCGGTCAGCTCGCCGTATTCGGGCCGCGAAGGCTTCGACAGGAGCCTGTAGGCGCCGACGCCGACTAGGGCGATGAGCCCGAAAAGTATGACGTACTTCAGCAGCGCCGCCACGAGGCCGAAGAGCGCGAAGGCGCCGAAGACGGCGAGCGCGAGCACCGCCAGCGCGAGCAGGACTTTCAAGAGATTCATAACGGCTTACCTCTCGTCGTAAATTTCCCGCCCCCGAGACGGTGCGGCTTCACACAGGATTTACGCTCGCGGGCGTCCCGCCGTTCCCTCGCCTTTCGCCTCACCAGCTACCGCGCGTCAGGTAGTTCTTCGGCACCTCCCAGAGCTGCGCCCGGCGGGAGTGGCGCATCGAGTCGTGTATGAAGCAGACGTGCGTGCACCAGCACGCGCGCCCGCCGTCAATCTCGGAGAGTTCCGCGCGCCGGCCTTCCGACTCCCAGAGCGCGCCGAAGTCGAAGTCGTAGTCCGCCAGCGACGCGAACTTTCCGCGCAACTCGCAGGCGCGCACGTCGCCGTTGTAGTCAACGACGGCCGTCGTCTCGCCCGCCGTGCAGGGGAAGGGCCACGGCGCGGGCGCGGCGAAGTTGGCGCTCTGCGTGCGGTAGTGAGTGGTGATGGCGCCGACGTATGCGACCGACTTGACGAAGCGAGTGGCCGCGTCGTCGCCCGCGAACATGCGCTCGCCGTAGCGCTTTGTGAGCGCGGCGGCCTCGGCGTAGATGGCCGGCAGCGCACGTTCGGGGACTTGCTTGATGGAGTCGCCGGCCTTCGTCTCGCCGCGGATGATGTTGAAGTAGTGGCCGTCGAGCCGGAAGTTATGCCAGAGGAATTCTGAGAGGCGGCCAAGCTCCGTGTAGTTCTCTGCGCAGACCACGGTGTTGACGTTCAGGCGGAAGCGGTCGCCGTGCTCGTCCTTGAGCGGGTAGAGAGCGCGGATGCAGTCGAGCGTGCGCCCCCAGTTACCGGGGACGCCGCGCACGCGGTCGTGCGTCTCGCCGTAGCCGTCGAGCGCGACGTTCAGGTATAGGTGCAGCCCCGCGTTCTCGCCGAGCGCGCGGCCGACTATCTCGCGGGTGCGCCCTTTGAGCAGCCCGTTCGTGGGGATGATGACGCGGCGCACGCCGTTGTTCCGGACGAAGAGGTTGATTACCTCGGAGGCGTCGTGGCGCAGCGTCGGCTCGCCGCCCGAGAGCCAGAGGTCTGTGACGGGCGGCATGGTGCGAGAGACGCGCTCGATCTGCTCGAACGTCATGTCGCCGGGCCTGTTCAGCTCCTCGTGGTAGAAGCAGGTCTCGCACTTCGCGTTGCAGCGCGAGGTGATGAAGAAGATTACGGTGCCGAGACGCTTCTCTCGCGCGGTCGAGCGCAGCAGTTGGTAGAGCTGTGCGGCTTTATTGGGCATGGGTCGCTTCTTTCACTGGCGGCGCGTCGTCCGCCGCGGCCGGCTCGTCTTGCGGGGCGGCGGAGATGATCTCAGTTTCGGTCGGCGATTTCAAACGGTACGCGATGCCGCGCCACACGATGCGGCGCGAGCGGGCGGCCGCGAGCGCGTTGTAGAGGAACAGCAGCGCCGTCAGGGGCCAAAGAAGCAGGTGCGCCCAGACGCCCGCGCGCAGCCGCGCGTGGTGGCCTTCGAGCACGAGCGCCGCGGCGCGCAGTCGGAAGAAGACCTTCCAGACGCCGAGCAGAAAGATCGCGAAGACCGCGAAGAGCGGCCACGCGAATGTGAGCCCCGCCGCCGCGCGCCCGAGCGCGAGGGCGAGCCCGCCGAAGAAGGCGACGGCGAAGAGCGCGTTCGAGACGAGCACGACCCGCCAGAGGTGCGGCGCATAGACGCGCGTTATCTTCAACTGCCGCGTCGTGAACTCGACCAGCTCCGCGAAGGTGCAGTCCTCGACCGATGGCGTGAGGCACGCGGGGACGAAGCGAATGGGGAGGCCGGCTTCATGGAGGGCGCGCGTGAGCGCGTAGTCGTCGGAGGCGGCCCCGCGCCAGCGCTCGCGCACGCCGAGGCGTTCGAACGTCTCGCGCCTTATGGCGGTCGAGCCGCCCCAGCAGAAGTTCCGCCGCCCTTCGGGGCCGAGCGCCGATGCGATGGACGCGTTCCAGACCGAGCGCAGGTGCGAGGCGAGGCCGCCCCCTACAGGGAGGAACCAGCGGTAGCCGGTCGCGGCGCCGACGCCGACGCCCGCGAGCGGCGCGACGAGCGAGCGCAGCCAGTCGGGCGAGGGCCGCGCGTCGGTGTCAACGAAGACGAGAACCTCGCTGTCGGCGCTCACGGCTGCGACGGCTGCGCGCAGGTTGTGAACTTTCTGCCCCGTGTCGGTCGCGCGGCCCGCCGCGACGAACGAGACGCGCGCGACCGTTTCGCCCCGCAAACTCTTCCAGACCTCCTCGGCGACGGCCAGCGCCGTGTCCTCGCGGTCGTCGGAGACGAAGATCAGCTCGTAAGCCGGGTAGTGCTGGAGGAAGAGCGACGCG
>DASPKR010000011.1:0-5184 GCA_035627975.1 Pyrinomonadaceae bacterium
CGGCCAGCGCGCGCGCCGAGCCGAGAGCCTGCCGCTCCGTCGCGCTCAGTTGCACGGTCACGACGCGCGCCATCGCCTGCGCGGAACCGCCGAGCGCCACCATCAGCCCGAGCACGAGCAGGAGCACGACGGGCGTCAAGCCCACGAACAGATAGGTGATGACCAGCCGCCGGCGCACTCGCCACAGCAGCGCCCGCTTGAGGCGCACGAGGAATTTCAGGCCGTAGTAGGTGAGCGTAGCCGAGACGGCGAGGAAGGTGACGAGCCCGAGCAGCCCGAGCGGCGTCTCGCGGTAGGCGCGCGTCCCCGCCAGCAGCAGGCGCAGCACGAAGAGCACGGCCGCCGCCGCCGCCACGCGAGGCATCACGCCCCGCAGCCACACGCGCACGCGCCCCAGCCACTCCGCGGCGCGCCCGCCCATGCCGTGCAATCTTTTACTCAGTCTCATCTCAGGCCGACCCCGCAAGGTTACGACACACGCGCCTGATTTTACTACGGCCCGCGCGCGGCGCCTGTTTCACCCGGCGTGCGCGAGCGCCTCTTCGTCGCGCGGCTCCTCGCCGCCGCCCGCTTGCGCGCGCGCGGGCATGGAGAGTTTGCCCGCGGCGAAGAGCGCGAGCCACACGAGGCCCGGCAGCGCTGAGACTAGCCCCGACGCGACGGCGAGCGAGCGCGGCGTCAGAGGCCCCGACAGCAACCAGCCCCCCATCACGCCCGACAGGCTCATCACGGATATTTCCGCGGCGCGGTCTGTCGTGCCTACGCGCCCGCGGTAGGAGTCGGGCAGCAGGCGCATCAGGAGCGTCTCCTGCACGGCGAACTCGACGCCGAGGAGCGCGCGCGAGACGAACATCACTACGCAGGCGAGCCAGAGCGTCGGCATCAACCCCGAGAGCGCGAAGAGGACGCCGTGCGCGAAGATGGCCCAGCCCATGAAGGCAGGCGTCGTTTTGCGCACCTCGACGTGCGCGCCGACCCTGCGCGCGAGCAGCATCCCCGCGAACAGCCCCGCGCCCACGGCCGCGTGGACGGCGGCGACGCCCGCGTCGCCCTCCATCCCCCCGCCCCCGGCGAAGACGACGCTCCCCAGCCGCTCATAGACGAGCGACGACGCGCCGCCGCCCAAAGCCCAAAGTATGTTTATGCCGATGATGGCCGCTACCAGCCTGTGCCCGGCGATGTAGCGCCAGCCGTCGCGCATGTCCCGCCAGACGCGCGCGACGCCGCGGCCCGCCGCCGGCTCCGGCTTCGCCGCCTGCTTCGAGCGCACGGCCTCTTCGGGGACGAGCCAGACCGTGTAGGCCGAAACGACGAAGGAGAGCGCGTTGATGACGAAGGCCGCGTCGTAGCCGAACTGGTAGCTCGCCGCCCCTCCGAGCGCGGAGCCCACGGCCATCAGGAGGAACCGCGACGAGAACATAAGGGCGTTGCCGGCGAGCAGGCCGCGGTCGCCCACCACGTTAGGCACGGCGGCGTTCTTCGCGCCCTCGAAGAAGGCCGAGACGACCGTAGAGATTA
This sequence comes from Pyrinomonadaceae bacterium, assembly GCA_035627975.1. Classification (GTDB taxonomy): domain Bacteria; phylum Acidobacteriota; class Blastocatellia; order Pyrinomonadales; family Pyrinomonadaceae; genus QHXN01. The sequence goes on from DASPKR010000011.1 coordinate 1,519, forward strand.
TCGTGCAGGCGTAGGCAATCCAGAGGTCTTCGGCCGAGCGCACGAGCAGGAACCCGAGCGCGAAGACCGCGCGCCCGAGGTCTGACACTATCATCACCGCGCGGCGCGACCAGCGGTCAACGAGCGCGCCTGCGAGCGGCGCGAACAGAGCGAAGGGCGCGAGCCTGAGCACGATGAGCACGGCCGTCGCCTCCGGCGCGGCGCCCGTCACGACGCGCACCAGCCCCAGCACGGCAATCAGGTTGAACCAGTTGCCGAGCTCCGAGACGACCTGCCCCGCGAGCAGCCACCTGAACGGGCGGTTGCCGCGGATCAGCTCCATGTAAGTCAGCGACGACATACGGCGAAATAGAAAAACTACGAGCCGCCTCGATTTACTTTCGGCGGCTCGCCACAAACCAACCCGAAAACTTTAGAACTGACGCTCCCCGTGGATAACGACGGCGAAGCCCGCCGGGTTCCCGCCTACTCTTCCGCGAGCGCGCGGACGTGCGCGCGGACGGTCGCGCCGAGCGTCGAGAGGTTGTAGCCGCCTTCGAGGCAGGACAGGACGCGGCCCGAACAGGCCTCGCGCGCCCAGCCCTTCACCGTGCGCGTCATAGAGACGAAGTCCTCGTCCGAGAGCATGAGCTGCCCGAGCGGGTCTGCGGCGTGCGAGTCGAAGCCGGCGGAGATGACGACGAAGTCCGGCCTGAACTTCGCGCCTATCTCTTCGAGCGCGGCCTCGAAGGCCCGGCGGTGCTCCGAGGCGGGAGTGCGCGCGCGAAGCGGTACGTTCAAAGTGTAGCCGCGCCCCCGGCCCACGCCCGTCTCGCCGCGCGCGCCGGTGCCGGGATACCACGGGTACTGGTGCGCGGAGAAGAAGAAGACCGAAGGGTCGTCGTAGAAGACGCCCTGCGTGCCGTTGCCGTGGTGCACGTCCCAGTCTATGACGGCGACGCGCTCTACTTCACGGTAATGCCTCTGCGCGTAGCGCGCGGCGATGGCCGCCGTGTTGAAGAGGCAGAAGCCCATCGCGCGGTCGGGCGTGGCGTGGTGGCCGGGCGGGCGCGAGGGCAGGAAGGCATTCTGCGCCTCGCCGCGCATCACCATGTCAACGGCGAGGCAGGCGCCGCCCGCGGCCCGCAGCGCCGCTTCGAGCGAGCGCATAGAGACGACGGTGTCTGCGTCGAGGTAGCCGATCCCTTCGCTCACGGCGCGCTCGACCTGCTTGAAGTGCTGCGGGGCGTGGACGGCCTGCACGTCGCCGCGCGGCGCCGCGGTCGCCTCGACTTCCAGGAGTCTCTGCCAAAGCTCGCCGTCCTCGCGCAGCGCCTTCATCACGACGGCGTAGCGCTCTGGGCTCTCGGGGTGGCCGGGGCCCGTGTCGTGCTGCTCGTAAACAGGGTGATGTATGACGGCCGTCTTCATGCGGGCGATTATGCGAGAGCGCCCGCGGGCGGTCAAACAACACGACGGCGGCAGGGCGGGGAGCTTCGTGCGAGCATGAAATCAGTACGTTCGCGGCCCGGGCGACGTGCCGGGCGTGACGTAAAACTCAACGTTTTCGCAGCCGTGCGGCCTTCGGCCTTGCGCGGAATGGGTTTTGCTGAAAGACTGGCGCGTGAGACTTCTCTCCCTTAACAGTCGGGCGAATTTTCCAACGGGGGTTGAGAAACTTTTATGTGCAAAGTCAGAATCCTTGCCTGCCTCGTCTGCCTTATCTTCCTTTTGACGAGCATCGTTCCCGAAGCTTTAGGACAGACAAGACGGAAGCGCTCGCGCTTCGGCCGTAAGGCCAGGACGGCTGCCATTATCGCGGGAGGGGCCGGCGTGGGCGCGCTCGTGGGCGGCAAGAAGGGCGCGGCCATCGGCGCGGGCGGCGCGGGCCTCTACGCCTTCAACCGGCGCGCGGCGCGCAGGCACTTCAAGGGGCGGACGCGCACAATCGGCTCGATAGCGAGCGGCTCCGCGCTCGGCGCGGGCGTGGGCGGCGCGGTCGGCGGCAAGCGCGCGGCCGTCGCAGGCGCTGTCCTGGGGGGTACGGGCGGCTACATTTACAAGCGCTCGCGCGCCCGCAGGCGGGTCACGCGACGCTACTAACCGGCAAAGCGTGAGGCTGCCGAAAGAGGGCGCAGGCGCGGGAGGGGACGAGCCCTCCCGCGGTTTGCGCTTGCCGCCGCGCGCGTTTTATATAAAACTTCCCTCGCTCGCCTTTCACTAAAGACAGTCAGGAGCTTTTATGTCATACGACGAAGAGCAACACAGACGCAGCCGCGTCGTCGTGGAGACTCCCACGGCGCGGCGCGAGGTCGTGCAGCAGCAGACCGTCCGCTACCCGCCCGAGCGGCGCGGCTACTCGACGGGCGTGCTCGTCACCGTGGCGCTCGTGGCTATCGCGGCCACGGCCATCCTCTTCCTATTCCTGACCAACTCGGGCGGCGACGCCGAGACTAACGTCAACGTCCGCGCGGCCATGCCCGCGGCGCCGACGCCCGTCATGCAGCAGCCCGTCATCGTGCAGCCGACGCCGATGACGATGCCGACGCCCCTCATCATACAGGCGCCGCCGGTCACGACCGCGCCGCCGCCCGTCATCGTTCAAGCGCCCCCGACGACGACCGACCCCGCCGCGACTGCGCCGCCCGCCTCCTCGACGGCCCCGCCCGCGAGCGCGAACGACGACGCGACCATACAGCAGAAGATAGACAAGGCGTTCGCCGACGACGCGAGCGTCGCCTCGGCGAACATAGACGCCATCGTCATCTCCGGCAAGGTCGTGCTCACGGGGACGGTCGCGACCGAGACGCTGAAGCAGCGCGCCGAGCGGCTGGCCTACGGCGTCAAGGGCGTGCGCAGCGTCGAGAACCGCATCGCCGTCGCGCCCGCCCCCTGAAGCGCCGACGATAAAGCTTAAAAGGCAGGGGCCGCGCTCGTAGGTCATTCCGAGCGCGGCCCCAGCACTTGTCTCTTAGTAGCCTTCCGTGTGCTCGCGCAGCCACTCGTCTATCTCTTCCTCGGTGGGCTCGCGGCCCAGCTCCTCGCGGAGGCGCCCGCGCACGTAGTCGCGCTCGTCGCGCCCGGCGTCTTCGAGCGTCTGGCCGCCGCCCTCTTCCCCCTCCAGGCGGAACACCGGCGCCGGCCTAGACTCCTCACATCTTTCGACGGACATAGCTCGCCCCCTCTTATTTCGCGTCACGAATTCTAGTGTTGTAGCGCGCATAGTATCCGCGAGCGCGCACCGCGCTGCAAGAGACGGCGCCCGCGCGCGGGGAGCGCGTTGCGCGCGGGAGCGCGGAGGCTTTAAACTCGCAGGCGCTCTTTCCCGCTCTTCTTTTCTTTTTTCGACGCGATGCGCACGAAGACGATGGAGCTGTGCGGCTGGGGGCGGCGCCTGCGCTCGCGCTCGCGTGTCGCGCGCCCTGAGAACGTCTCGGCCGTGCGCCTCGACGGCGAGCCGAGCGTGCTCGCGCGCGGCCTCGGCCGCAGCTACGGCGACGCCGCCCAGCTCGCGGGCGGCCTTGTAGTCCTCACGGAGCGCCTCAACCGCTTCCTCTCCTTCGACTCCTCGACTGGCCTGCTCCGCGCCGAGGCCGGGACGACGATGGCCGAGGTGCTCGAGACCTTCGTCCCGCGAGGCTGGTTCCCTTCCGTCACGCCCGGCACCAAGTTCGTCACCCTCGGCGG
>DASPKR010000012.1:0-4942 GCA_035627975.1 Pyrinomonadaceae bacterium
CGTGAAGCTGGCGGCGCTCCTCGACAAATGGGAGCGGCGCGAGCGCGAGGTGAAGATTGACTACATCGGCTTCAAAATCCCCGACGCCTTCGTCGTCGGCTACGGCCTCGACTTCGCCGAGCGCTACCGCAACCTGCCATACATCGCGGTTCTCAAGAACCCTGAGATTTAGTAGGCGGAAGGCAGCAACACGCATCAAGCTGTTTTCGACCGCATTCTGCCTTCTGCCTTCCTTCCAACAAAGGAGCTTACATGAAGAGACTCGTGGCGTCGGCTCTAGTGGCCGCACTGCTCCTGCCCGCGGCGGCCGCCGCGCACACGCACGGCCACCGCGGCGCGCAGGACGACCTCTCGAAGGTCGAGATAAAGACGACAAAGGTCGCGGGCAGCGTCTATATGCTCGAAGGCGCGGGCGGCAACATCGGCGTGACGGCCGGCCCCGACGGCGTGCTCATCGTTGACGACCAGTTCGCGCCGCTCGCCGAGAAGATTCGCGCGGCGATAAGGCCGCTCGGGACGGGCCGCCTGCGATTCGTGCTCAACACGCACTGGCACGGCGACCACACCGGCTCGAACGCGGCTCTCAGCGGCGAGGCCACCATACTCGCGCACGCGAACGTCCGCCGCCGGCTCATGGCCGGCGCGACCATCTTCGGCCAGAACATCCCGCCCGCGCCGAAGGAGGCGCTGCCCGTCATCACATACGACGCGGGCGCGCAGATTCACTTCAACGGCGAGGAGATTCGAGTCGTCCACTTCCCCGCCGGCCACACGGACGGCGACAGCGTCATCTTCTTCACCGGCTCGAACGTCATACACATGGGCGACGACTTCTTCACCGCGCGCTTCCCCTTCGTTGACATAACGAGCGGCGGGAGCGTCGAGGGCCTGATGCGCAACGTCTCGGAGATAATCGCGAAGGCGCCGGCCGACGTGAAGATAATCCCCGGCCACGGCCCGCTCTCGACGCTCGACGACCTGCGCGCCTACCACTCGATGCTCCGGGAGACGACCGAGCACATACGCCAGCGCGCGCTGGCCGGGAAGACGCTCGAACAGATAAAGGCCGAGGGGCTGCCCGGGAAGTGGGCGTCGTGGGGGACGGGCTTCATCAAGACCGACTTCTGGATCGAGACCGTCTATCGAAGCCTCGCCCTCGGCGAGAAGAAGGCCGGCGCCGGCGCCGCGCTGCGCCGAGACTGGCTAAGCCTCAGCCTCCCCGCCGGCCTACAGTTCTACGCCTCCTGAAGCGCCACTAACCGACATCACAAGCCGAAGGCCCGGAGGGGCCGCCGCAGTCTAGCGGCGGCCCCTCCGGGCCTTCGGATGGTGCGTAGTTTCGATTAGCGTTCGGCGACTGAGGAGAGGAAGCTCTCGCCGGCCGCGAGGCGCAGGCCGAAGTTCTCCGCGATGGTCTGGCCTATGTCGGAGAGCGAGCGGCGGTCGCCCAGGTTTACGCCTGCGCGGGCGCGCGGGCCGTAGGCGAGGAGAGGGGCGTACTCGCGCGTGTGGTCTGTGCCGCGGTAGGTCGGGTCGTTGCCGTGGTCGGCGGTGATGACGAGGAGGTCTGTGTCGCGCATGGCCCGCTCTATCTCGGGCAGGCGCTCGTCGAAGCGCTCCAGGGCGCGGGCGTACCCTTCAACGTCGCGGCGGTGGCCGTAGAGCATGTCGAAGTCAACGAGGTTCGAGAAGATGAGGCCGCGCTCGGTCGTTCGCAGCGCCTCGATGGTCTGGTCAACCGACTGCTCGTTGTTCTTGCCCGGCAGCTCGCGCGTCACCCCCGCCGCGTCGTAGATGGAGCTTATCTTGCCGACGGAGACGACTTCGAGCCCGGCGCCTGAGAGCATCGGCAGGAGGTTCTCGCGCGGCGGAGGCACGGCATAGTCGTGCCGGTTCTCGGTTCGCTTGAATGAGCCGGGCCCGCCGACGAAGGGGCGGGCGATGACGCGGCCGACCTCGTGCTCGCCGCTCAAAATCCGCCGGGCCGTCTCGCAAATCTCGTAGAGGCGCGGCACGGGGATAGTCTCCTCGTGCGCCGCAATCTGAAAGACCGAGTCGGCCGAGGTATAGACGATGGGCTTGCCCGTTCGGACGTGCTCCTCGCCCAGCTCCTTAATTATCTCAGTCCCCGAGGCCGGGTAGTTGCCGAGCACGCCCGGCACTCCGGTCTCCGCGACGAAGCGGTCTAAGACTTCCGGCGGGAACCCTTTCGGGTAGGTCGGGAAGGCCCGCTCGAGGATGATGCCGACCATCTCCCAATGCCCCGTCGTCGTGTCCTTGCCGTTCGACTTCAAGGCGCAGCGGCCGTAGCTGGCGCGCGGCGCCTCGACGGGCGGCACGCCCGCGAGGTGGCGGATGTTGCCGAGGCCCCACGACTGAAGGTTCGGCAGTTTAACTTGTCTCGACTCGCAGATGTGGCCGAGCGTGTCGGAGCCGGCGTCGCCCCACTCGGCGGCGTCGGGCATCTCTCCCATGCCGAGGCTGTCGAGGACTACGAGCGTGATGCGTTCGAAGGCGGGGCGGTCTTTCGTCATGGCGTCGGCGGCCTTTCCACGATCTTAAGAGTGACTGTCGTGCCGCCGATTAAACTACATCCGCCTATGCGTTTCAAAACGCGCGGAGCCCGCTCACCTCACGGCCGCGCCCTTGCGCGCGCCGACGAGCCTCGGCAGATAGACGAGCGCGAGGCCGCCGACGCTCAAGGCGAGCCGGAAGTAGAGCGCGCCGCGGGCGGGGTTGTAACTGAAGAGTAAGAGGACGACGGACATCGCGATCAGGACGTTCCCGACGAAGTTCGTGACGCCCACCCAGTTCGCGACCGCCGCGCGGGCGCGGCCGATGCCTGACTCACCCTCTCGGCCCGACGCCGCGGGCGGCGACCAGCCGTAGGGCGCGCGCAGCCCGTAGTCGCCCAGCCACTCGTGGCGCGGCCGCGCGCTGACCCTAGAGTGCTCGAAGAGGAAAGGCAAAAGCAGCCGGCCGCGCTTCTGCATCACGCGGCGCATCTCCTCGACCGACTCCGAAGAGCACCGCAGGAAGACTTCGGCGCGCACGTCCTCGATGACGCGGAGGTCTAAGACTTCGACCATCTGGCCGCGCAGGTCGGTGTGCCACTCGATAAGCTCTTCGAGCCGCGCGCCGGGGCGCGAAAGCCAGAGCGCCTTCGGGCGGCGCAGGGCGTAGATGACGGGGTTCGGCTCGCGGTCGGTCACGCAGAGCGTCCAGCCTTCCTCGAACGTCGTGAAGACGGCGCAGGACAGCCCCGTAGAGATGGCGGCGTCTTCTGCCCCGAAAATCTGTCCCAACTCGGCGAAGAGGCGCAGCTCCGTGTGCGCGAACAGGCGCGCGAAGACGAGCGGGCGCGTCGGCGGGACGTTGCTCGAAGAGACGACCGTGTACTCGCGCAGGCGCACGAAGCCCCTCGCCTCAAGCTCTGACGTGTAGCGCGCGAGCGCGTCGCGGTCGAGGTTAGGGAAATGCTCGGGGCTCGCGTCCGGGTAGGACATGGCCTGCCCTATCGAGCGCACGAGGGAGTGGCGCAGAAGAAAGTAGGGCAGCAGCAACGCGAACAGCAGCCCCGCCGTCAACGTGGCGGCGTTCGGCGCTGGGCGCGGGCCGACGTACTGACCGGCCAGCACGTTAAAGTTTTCGTCGCGCAGTTCTTTGTACTGCGCGCGGCTAACCTCCGCCCACCCGCCGTGCGTGCGCACCAGCGTCTCGCCCTCGCGCGACCGCTCGTTCACGAGCCGAAGCGACAACGTGCCGCTGCCCGCGGCCGGGTTGATGAAGCCCTCCGACCTCAAGGCCCAGCGCCCGCCGCGCAGGTCAAGCGAGCCGAGGTCGGACGAGGCCGAGATGTATTTTTGCGTGAGCTTCCAGCCGCCCTCGGGCGCGCCCGCCCCGCGTTCCTGCGGCGTGCGCGCGTGCCTTTTGAGCGCCCGCTCTCTGGCGCGGGCGACGAGTTGCGCAGACTCGTCCGCGCCGAGCGCGACGAAGCTTTCGCCGTCCCAGCGCCACGCGCGGCCCGCCGCGGCCCCTGCGGCGAAGTCGAACCCTTCAAACTCCTCTTCAACGAGCTCGTCGCCGCCGTAAGGCTCGAGGGCGTAGAAGAGCTCGCCGCCCTCCGCGAGCAGACTGCCCGCGGGCGGAAGCTTTGCTACGACTTCCCGCCCCGCCACGAGCGAGCCCCCCCCGCGCCCCGCATCAAGCAGGCGGACGAGCGTGACCGTGCCTGTCAGCGGCTCGGGAATGTCTATGACGACGCCGAACGCGACGCCGACGGCCGTGGCCCACTCCCCGAGCCTCGACCCCGTCCAGCCCTGCGCGCTAGAGGACAGCAGGACGAGCGCCTCGCCTTCGCGCGAGGCCGTCTCGACCTTGAACGGGAACTGTTTAACGTAGTGGCGCGTCGAGCGCAGGTCGAGCGTGACGACCGCGAGGGCGGCGCAGACCGTGAGCAGCGCGGCCGAGACAAGCGCAGCCCTCGGCGAGGCGGAATTTCTGTTTTTCATCGGATTCGGGAACCGGGCCGGGTGGGAATTGGCCGCCGGAGAGAGTTTGGGTCGTCGCTTACGCCTTCAGAAACGGAGGGGCGAAGGGGGGAGGCCGTAAGCGTGCGGGCGCAGCGTGCGCCCTACAAACATATTAGCATCCGGGCGGGAGCGGTCGGCAAGTTTTTTCCTTGCGGTTTTAGCTCTTCGGGGCTTGGTAGCCTTCGCGCGCGCGAACCTGCGCGCCCGCGACGCCGCGCACCTGGACGCGTATGGCTCGGAAGGCGCCGTCGCGCGCGGGGTTCGTGGAATAGTAGCCGAGGCTGTAGAGCGTGCCTATCTCTTCGGCGACCTGCCGGAAGGCCTGGCGCGCGTCGCGCAGATCGGCGACGGCGAAGGTCTTGCCGCCGGAGTCGCGCGCTAGCTGGTTCATCTCTTCGCGCGCCACTCGG
>DASPKR010000013.1:0-8189 GCA_035627975.1 Pyrinomonadaceae bacterium
AGCGCCACGGCCGCGAACGCGAAAGAGGCGGGCGCGAGCCGACGCCCCGCCCGGAACTGTGCGAAAAACTGCTTCATAAAGATCATTCCTTAATTAAACCGGAAATCAATTCTCCGCGCGCACGAGGCGGAAGCCGAGCACCGGGTCTCGGAAGCCGCGTGCGAGCCAGCGGCGCGAGGTAGCGGTGATGGGCTCGTCGCCGTCGGGGCGGCTCGCGTAGGAGCCCCCGCGCGCGACGAACTTCCCGCGGTCTGCCGGCGCGAGCGCCGTGCGGTCGTTGCCGCGGTACATCGCGGCCTCGGAGCTAGTCCACTCCCAGACGTTGCCTATCATGTCGTCCACACCCTGCGGCGTGCGCCCCTGCGGGAAGGAGCCCACGGGCCGTGGGGCTTCCGCGCCGACGTTCGCTAGCCCTGCGGCCCACTGAGGCCCCCACGGGTAGAGCGCCGATGAGTCGCCGCCGCGCGCGGCGAACTCCCACTCGGCCTCGGTAGGCAGACGGTACGTGACGCCGTCGCGGCGCGAGCGCCAAGCGGCGAAAGCCACGGCGTCATCGTAGGAGACGTTCCGGACGGGGTGATTCTCCTCGCCCGGCTTCGGGCGGTCGCCGTCCCAAACCGCGGGCGGCGGCGCGTGGCCCGTCTCTTTGACGAAATCGGCGTACTCCGCGTTCGTCACCTCCGTCCGGTCAATCGCGAATGGTTTTACTGTGACGCTGTTGGCCGGCCACTGGCTGTACATCCAGAGCAGGAACGCCTCGCGCTCGCGCTTTAAATCCTCCGTGATGGGCGGCACGTCCGAGCGGCCGAGCTCGAAGTCGCCGCCTTGGAGCGGGACGAGGTCCGGCCGCACCGGGCCTGACTGCCGCGCGCCCGAATTCGAGTTCGAGACGGCGTTGCTGTTAGCGCCCACGCCGCCCGCGTTCACGTTCGCGGAGTCTTCTCCGCCGCGAAGCTTGAAGTACGCGAGTAGGCCGAGCCCGCCCAGCAGCATGACGGCGACGACGAGCCCGACGCCGAGCACGACGAGCGGCGTTCTCGAGCGCGGCTGCGCCCCGACGCCCGCCGACTGCGACGCGACCTGCTGCGAGACCGACTGCGCGCCGCCCGCTTGCAGCCCGGCCGCCGCCTGTTGTTGCCGCGCCGCGAGCGCGGCCGTCGCGGCGGCGCGCTCCTGCTCCTCACGACGGTTGCGCTCCTCGGCCTCGCGGGCCGCGCGCTCTTCCGATTCGCGGCGAGCACGCTCCTCCGATTCGCGTCGCTCTCTCTCCTCCGACTCTCTGCGCGCGCGCTCCTGCGCTTCGAGGCGCTCCCTCTCTTCCGTCTCCCGGCGCTCGCGCTCCTCCGCCTCGCGCCTCTGCTGTTCTTCCGCCCCGCGCCGGCGCGCCTCCTCCGCGGCCCTGAGCCGCGCGGCCTCTTCGGCGGCGCGCGCCGCTTCGGCCCACGCCTGCGCGTGCTCGCCCGAAGCGTCGCCGAGCGGGGCGGTAGGCTTGCCCCAAACTATAGGCGGAGGCTCTACGACCGTGTGCTCGGCGCGGTGGCGCGCCGTGCCCGAGCCGACGGCGTCGGCCGGCGCGCCGCCCGCCGCAAGCTCGTCGGTGCGCGAGTCGGGCGTCTGCGCCTGCGTGGCGTTGCCGGGCTGCTCTTCAGCCAGGGCGCTCGTGCGCGCCGCGCCGCCGCGCAGCCCGAAGTCGCCCACCGTCTCAAGGCTCGCGGCGCCATCGGCCGACTCATCCTCCGCGCCGGTCACAAGCCCGATGTGCGCCTTCGCCCGGCCGAGCTCGATCGTGTCGGGCTTGCCCATCTGCACGGTCGAGACGCCGACGGCGGGCGCGGCCGCGTCGCCGTTCAGGCTCGCGAGCGCGGCACGCAGCTCGCCCATGAACTCCTCGACCGTCAGCGGCCTGTTCTTCGGGTCTTTCTCCAGCGCGTGCTCGATCGCGCTCTCAAGGAGCGGCGGGGCCTCCACCCCTCGCTCCCTGAGCGGCGAGGGCGCGGTCGTCAGGTGCTTGTTCATTATCGAGGGGATGCTGTTCCCCTTGAACGGCACCTCGCCGGCGAGCATCTGGTAGAGGATGACGCCGAGCGAGTAGATGTCGGAGCGCGCGTCAACGTCGTCGTCGCTCCACTGCTCGGGCGCCATGTAGAAGGGCGAGCCCATCATCCCTTGCGTCTGCGCGGCGACGAACGAGCCCAGTAGCTCGCCCGACTTTATCTTCGCCAGCCCGAAGTCGAGCACCTTGACGGCCTCGGCCGTCGGCAGGTCGTGCTTAATAAGGATGTTCAGGGGCTTGAGGTCTCGGTGGACTATCCCCTGCCTGTGCGCGGCCGCCACGCCCGCGCACACGGCGAGCATAATCTCGATGGCGCGCGCCGGCTCCAGCCGTCTCTCCGTCGAGAGTATCTCGTGGAGCGAGCGCCCCTCGACGAACTCCATGACGAGGAAGGGCGTAGTGCCGTTGATGATGCCGTAGTCGGTGACGCTTACGGTGTTCTGGTGGCGTATGGCCGCGGCGGCCATCGCCTCTTGGCGGAAGCGCGTGGTGAGCGAGGGGTCGTTGCCGACCAGGTCGGGGAGGATGACTTTGATTGCGTGCTGCGTCTTTATGAAGATGTGGCGGGCCTTAAAGACCATCCCCATCCCGCCCTGCCCCAGCTTCTTTTCGAGCTGGTAGCGCGCGTCGAGCACCGTGTCGCCGGGGATCAAAAACTTCAGATGATCCCCGTCGCTAGGACAGTGGTTGACGGTATCCGGGAAGCAGCGATGGCAGGCCGGGCACTCTTTCATCTAGGTCACTTGCGGCGCGACCCGCGAACCCCGCGCGGGGCCTCACGTCGCACGTCGGGGCCGCACGACAACTGCCGGACTTCGTGGCGCACGCGCGAAAAATTCTAACAACTCGCCTGAACTATAGCAAAAGGAAAAAGGTAAAAGGTTCTTGCGGCCGGCCGCGCACAGGCGTTGACTACGTGCGTGCCTCCCCCGTCGAAGACAGCGCGCGGCCCACCAGGCACAATGTCACCCCCCAGCACTGCACCGTCTCCGGCGCCGTCATCTTCGCCAACACCACGGGGCTCCCGCCATCCGTCCCCGGAGGGCTGAAGGTCGGTGCGCACGGGCGACCAGTGCGCCCTACTTTTTAGCTTCGGCGATGTCGGCGCAGTCCTGCGCGCCGTCCTGGCCGCAGGTGAAGAGTTGCGGCGCGTGGCGGCGCGTGTACTCGCTCACGTTCTGCCAGACGCGGGTGCCGCCGTAGCGCTCCTTCGTCCAGCCGAGCCGCCACTTGTCGCGCCAGACCGAGGCGCAAGCCTCCTCCTCGCCGCCGCCCGCGAGGTGACGCGCCTCGTGCAGGAGTATGACGGCGCGCTCGGTGTCGTCCGTCGCCGTGTCGAAGAACTGCGGGTAGAGCGTGATGATCTCGAAGGGGAAGTTGGTCGCGGCGTAAGCCTCGCCGTGGCCGACGTAGCGGTTCCACCAGTTGTCGGTCGTGCGGTAGTTGGCGAGACGCCGCAGTAGGAAGGCATCGCGGGTCAGGCCGCTATCTTCTATGAGGTCAACGGCGCGGCGGACGAGCACGCGCTGGTCGAGGTTCGCGCCCTCCGAGGTCTCTAGCAGGGAGACGTAGAAGCCTATCAGCGCGAAGAGCGACAGGACGACGCCCGCGAGCGCGCGCCTCTTCAGGCTGCGCCGACGCGGCGCCTCTTCCGCGCCCTCTCCGGCGCACTCGGCCAGCGCGACGCCGCAGCGCCGGCACTCCCCGGCCGACGAGAAGTTCACGAGCCCGCAGGCCGTGCATTTAAGGTTCTTCATGTGAGCACGGGAGGCGCCACAGCGTTGGTCAGTCAGCCGGCGGGTGGGCCCGGCTGTTTATTCGTCCCTGACGCCCTGCCGCGGCGGGTTGTTGCTGACGGTGGTGATGCGCTCCATCTCCTCCTTCGCCTGGTCGGAGGCGGAGCGTATGCCCGCGACGCGCAGGCGGAACTCGTCCGGGTTGGACGAGCCGCGCAGCGCCTCTTCGAGCGAGATGAGGCCGGCCTGGTAGAGGTTAAATAACGACTGGTCGAAGGTCTGCATGCCGTACTGAGAGGTCCCGGCTGCGATGGCGTCGCGTATGAGAGAGGTCTTCTCCTCGTTGATGATGTAGTCGCGTATGAGAGAGGTGGAGACCATCACCTCGACCGCGGGGACGCGCCCGCCGCTCACCCCGCGCACCAGGCGCTGCGAGACGACCGCGCGCAGTATGCCCGCGAGCTGTATGCGGACTGACTTCTGAAGGTGCGGCGTGAACGAGGAGACGATGCGGCGGATGGTCTCGGTCGCGTCAAGTGTGTGCAGGGTTGAGAGGACGAGGTGGCCGGTCTCTGCGGCGGTGAGCGCAGTCTCTATAGTCTCGTGGTCGCGCATCTCGCCGACGAGTATCACGTCCGGGTCTTGCCGGAGAGCGCCGCGCAGTGCGCCCGCGAACGAGTGGGTGTCAACGTCCACCTCGCGCTGCGTGACGAAAGACTTCTTGTCGCGGTGCAGGAACTCTATCGGGTCTTCGATGGTGATGATGTGGCCGCCGCGCGTCGCGTTCATGTGGTCAATCATCGCGGCCAGCGTCGTTGACTTGCCGGAGCCGGTCGTCCCCGTCACGAGCACAAGCCCGCGCTGCTCTTCGGCGATCGTCTCGACGACGGGCGGAAGGCCAAGCTCGGTGATTGCGCGCACCATGTCTGGTATGACGCGTAAGACCATGCCGACCGTGCCGCGCTGCTGGAAGATGTTGGCGCGGAAGCGCCCGAGCCCAGAGACGCCGTAGGCTATGTCGGCCTCCGACTCCTCCTTGAAGCGCTGCTTCTGCCGGTTCGACATCATCGAGAAGGCCATGTCGAGCGTGTCCTCCTGCGTCAGGCGCGGTGCGTCCATGACGGGGCGCAGCTCGCCGCCGATGCGCATGTAGGGCTGCGAGCCGGCCTTCACGTGCAGGTCTGAGGCGCCGAACTGCGTGGCGGCGCGAAGGAGGTCGTCAATTTTGACAGGCATCGGGGGCTCTTATGTCCTCTCGGGCGGGTTCGGGGCCGGCGGCCGGCACGGGCGGTAAAAAGCGTCCGCTTACCGATTTGCGCGCTTTTTCGGAAAGTTTTTCGACTTGAGGAGGGCCGCCTACTCTCCGGCGGCCTTTCGGGGCGGGGGCCGCGCGGCGGCCTTTAAGCCGGCTCGCGCGCCGACAAGTATTCTAGCTTTCCGCTCGCGCCCCGGTCAACATTCATTCTCGCTGACGCATTATTTATAATCTTCACCGGCGTCGTGCAGCTACAACAAATGGAGCGGCCCCGCCTAGGCACGGCGGCTTGAACGACATTGGTAAACCCCATTTCCCGAGGACGAGAAAAGGGCGCCCAAGGCGGGCGCCCTTTTCTCGTGATGACATATTCCGCGTTGTTTTCGGCCGGCTATTCGGTGAGCGTGACGTGTATGGCGTCGCGCGCGCCCGGCGCTTGCGCGTTCTTGGCGGGTCGCGCTTGGGCGGCGTTGTGCCCGTTGCTCTCGGCCGGGGAGGCCGCCGCGGAAGCCTTTCGCTCGTTGACGAAGGTCAGCCAGTCGCCCGGAGCCTCGCGCTCGCCCGAGGTTATCTCGAAGAAGAGCTTCTGCACCCGCTCCGTAATGGGGCCGCGCTTGCCCTCGCCGACGGGGATGCGGTCAACACTTCGTATGGGCGTGACCTCGGCCGCAGTCCCCGTGAAGAAGATTTCGTCGGCGACGTAGAGCGCGGCGCGCTGTATGGCCGACTCAACGAGCGGGATTTCGAGCGAGCGGCAAATCTCTATGACGCTGTCGCGCGTGATGCCCGGCAGGATGGAAGAGGCGAGCGGCGGCGTCACGACCTTGCCGTCGTGGACGAGGAAGATGTTCTCGCCCGAGCCCTCGCTGACGTAGCCGCGGTCGTCGAGCGCTATCCCTTCGGCAAAGCCGTTGATGATGGCCTCCATCTTAATCAACTGCGAGTTCATGTAGTTGGCGCCGGCCTTCGCCATAGCGGGCATCGAGTTCGGCGTCAGGCGGTTCCACGACGAGACGCACACGTCCACGCCCTGCTCGATTGCCTCGTCGCCGAGGTACTTGCCCCAGTCCCACGCGCCCATGTAGCAGGCCATGGGGTTCGGGAAGGGGTTGACGCCGAAGGCGGGCCGCTCCTCGTCTAGCGAGCGGAACATTATGGGGCGTATGTAGCACTGCTGTAGCTGGCTGCGGGCGACGAGTTGCGTGGCGGCGTCGCAGAGGGTGTCGAGCGACCAGTCGTGCGACATGCGGTAAATCTTCGCCGAGTTGAGGAAGCGTTGCATGTGCTCGCGCAGGCGGAAGATGGCGGGGCCTCGCTTCGTCTTGTAACAGCGTATGCCCTCGAAGACGCTCGAGCCGTAGTGGAGCACGTGCGACATGACGTGAACGCGCGCGTCGTCCCACTTGATGAAGCGCCCGTTGTGCCAGACCTCCTGCACGATGGTCGGCGTCTTAACGTCCTTCTTCCTCGCGTCGTCGTTGAACATAAGAACTCCTCGCTTCTCGGGTTTAATAAAGTAGCTGACCTCGCCTCGCTGCCGCTTCAGATTTCGGGGTTCGGGCGTGCCGAAGGGGTGGCGCCTGGGCACGTGTCACGGGGTCAAGGCGGACAAATAATTTCGACTACCCGTTCTGGTTCTAGCACTTTTTATTCAGGTGATGCACGATACATTAAACCCAACTCGCTTGGCAAGGTTGCAGTCACTCAGGCAGAATCACTTTGTTTCCGAGCAGTATTAAGTTCCGAGAGAGCGCGCTCTCGCGTGCGCGCTTCGGGTTATTAAGATGACTCTGCGACGAGCGAAGCTATGCGCCGCTGGCCTCTGGTGCGCGGCCGCGCTCGCGCTGTGCGGGGGTTGCGCCACTTTGAAGCAAGACGAAAGAAAGGCCGGGGCTAATCCTCCCGCGCAGTCGCCGTCGGCCGAGCGAGCGCGCGGCGGCGAAGAAGACGTTCACCGCCGCGCCGTCGCGGTTGACATGCACGCCGACACCGTTCAGTTCATGCTCGACGAGGGCGCGGACATAAACCGGCGTTTGGCTACTACGCACCTCGACGCCGTGAGGATGCGCGAGGGCGGGCTCGACGCCCAGTTCTTCTCCATATGGGTCGAGCCGAACGTTTACGGCTCGGGCGGCGCGCGCGCAGTCGAGCGCGCCGACGCGCAGATAGCGAAGGTGCGCGCCCTCGCCGAAGAGCACCCGGAGACCTGGGCGCTCGCCGCGACGGCCGAAGACATTCGCCGCGCCGCGGCCGAGGGCAAGCTCTCGGCGCTGATGGGCCTGGAAGGCGGCTACGCGATTGACGGCAAGATCGAGAACGTGGAGCGCTACTTCCGCATGGGCGTGCGCTACATGTCGCTGACGTGGACTTACAGCCTGCCGTGGGCGGGCTCGTCCGGCGACAGCGCGGGGCAGGCGCGCGGCCTGGACGACTTCGGCCGCCGCGTCGTCGCGGAGATGAACCGGCTAGGCATGATGGTTGACGTGTCCCACGTCTCGGACAAGACCTTCTGGGACATCGTGGAGGTTTCGGGCTCGCCCGTCATCGCTACACACTCGAACGCGCGCGCAATCGCCCCGGAGCCGCGCAACCTCACGGACGAAATGATCCGCGCCGTCGCGCGCACGGGCGGGGTCGTCTGCGTCGTCTTCTACCCGGCATTCGTCGAGCCGGGCTGGCGAGCCGTCAAGGATCGGCTCGACGCCGAGATTGCGCCGCTCGTGAGCGAAGCTGGCAGGCGCGCGCAGGGCAACGGCTCCATCAAGCGCATCGCGCGCGACCGCGTGCGCGAGCGCGAGTACGCGAAGCGTCTGCCTCCCGTGCCGGTCTCAAGAGTCGTTGACCACATTGACCACATCGTGCGCCTCGTCGGCGTTGACCACGTAGGGCTCGGCTCCGACTTCGACGGCATACAGGCCGTCCCCGCCGGGCTCGCGTCGGTCGCGGAGCTGCCAAACCTTACGGCCGAGCTTTTGCGGCGCGGCTATACGGAAGAGGACGTGGCGAAGATTCTCGGTGGCAACGTCCTGCGCGTGATGGAGGAAGTCGGGCGGAGGGCCGGGCGGTGAAGGGCGCGGCGTCCAGGAAGGGCGCGCCGGCGCGGCCACGCATCGGCTTCCACGCGCCGATTGCCGGGGGCCTGGCG
>DASPKR010000014.1:0-2090 GCA_035627975.1 Pyrinomonadaceae bacterium
GCGGCGGGGGCCTCGGGCGTGGAGGTGACTCTGAAGACCGGCAAGCCGGGGGTGGCGAAGTTCATAAGCCCCTCGTCGGGGCTGCCCGTCCACCCGCTCACGCTCACGCTGACGAATACCGACCAGGCGACCTTCACGATACAGACCTTCGACGTGGGGGCGCCGACCGCCGTTAACGTCAGCGCCACGGCGAACGGGACGACGAAGAACGCGCGCCTGGACGTGACGCCGTCGCCCTGAGGCGCGGCGCTCAAAGCTCGAAGGGGTGAGCCGTAAAGGAAAGTCGCTTCCTTTACGGCTCACCCCTTCGTCTTTTTCTCTCAGCCCCGCTCAGAGCAGGCGGTTCAGCCAGTAGGGCAGCATCTTGCGCCACCAGGGCCAGTCGTGATTCACGTCGGGGCCCCAGATGTCGAGCGTGTGCGGAATCTGCTTGGCGTGCAGTATCGCGGAGAGCTCGCGGCTGCGCTCCGGCGCCTCGTAGGCGCCCTGCCCCGAGAGTATGACTATGGCGCGCGCGCGCCGCAGGCGCGGCAGGTAGTAGTCGTCGTTCAGGTTCGGCAGGTACTCTACGGGGTTGTTGTAATAGACGTTGTCGTCGTGGTAACCGTCGAACCACGAGCGCACGTCGTAGCTCCCGCTCATCGGGATCGTGCCGGAGAACAAATCTGGGTGGCGGAAGTAGGCGTTGGCGGCGAGGTAGGCACCCATGCTCGCGCCCGAGGTGAGCGGCTCGCGCCCGCCCGACTCGTGGCGTATGAGCGGGAGCACCTCGTCCGTGAGGTAGCGGTCGAAGTGCGACATCAGCGCGGCCCTCCACTTCGGGTGCGCGTCGTCGTTCATCAGCGTGTAGCGGTTGATGCTGTTTATCGAATAGACGCGCAGCCGACCGGCTTCGATCAGGTGGCGTATAGAGTCTATGAGGTAAAACCTCTCGTACTCGAGGAAGTCCGCGGCCCAGGTCGGGAACATCAGCAACGGGTGGCCGTCGTGCCCGTAGGCGACGAGGGGCATGTCCATCCCTACGTTCGGGCTCCTCCATGAAGTTATGCGGCGCTCCATACAGAAACTCTCCTCGCACGCGCCCCGCGGCGGCCGCGCCCGAAATCTTCAATTAGAGTGTGTTATTACGGGGACAGATAATCTCTCAACTACGCCCCCGCGCGCAAGGCGCTGGAGCCCCCAAGCCGGCCCGTTTGACACCCGCGCGAACGCTCTGCTATAAAATTTTCGCCCTCGCGGGTGACGTCAAAACCGCGCGGCGCGACAATCCGCAGTAGCTCAATGGCAGAGCATTCGGCTGTTAACCGAAGGGTTGTAGGTTCGAGTCCTACCTGCGGAGCCAATTTCTTCAATAAGATACGGGAAGCCTCCGGGCTTCCCGTTTTCGCTTTTTCCCGTTTCGATGTTCCGCCTCACGCCGCGCTGCCATCGCAGGGCGTGCTATAGTTCGCGAAGTTTTACGAGCATCGGCCGCCGGGCGACCGCGGCGGCGGAAGGGAGGAGAGTATGCCGAGGGGCGACAAGTCGAAGTACACGGACAAGCAGAAGCGGCAGGCCGAGCACATCGAAGAGGGTTACGAGGAGCGCGGGCTGTCGGAGGGCGAGGCCGAGCGCAGGGCGTGGGCGACGGTTAACAAGTCTTCGGGCGGCGGCAAGAAGCCGGGCGGCTCGGGCCGCGGCAAGAAGACTAACAAGGCGCCCGCAAAGAAGGGCGGCAAGAAAGGCGGCAAAGCCTCGAAGGGCGGCGGCGCCAAGAAGGGCGGCTCGAAGAAAGGCGGCTCGAAGTAGAGCGCCGGAAGGTCAGGGGCGTAAACGCGAAGACGGGGCGAACGGTTTTTGCCGTCCGCCCCGTCGCTCATTCAAGCCCCTGACCTTCCGGCGCTCTACTTCGAGCCGCCCTTCTTGGCACTACCACCCTTCGAGGCTTTGCCGCCTTTTTTGCCGCCCTTCTTTGCGGGCGCCTTGCTAGTCTTCTTGCCGCGGCCCGAGCCGCCCGGCTTCTTGCCGCCGCCCGAAGACTTGTTAACCGTCGCCCACGCCCTGCGCTCGGCCTCGCCCTCCGACAGCCCGCGCTCCTCGTAACCCTCTTC
>DASPKR010000015.1:0-2607 GCA_035627975.1 Pyrinomonadaceae bacterium
GGGCAGCCTGACCGTCCGCGTCGAGTTCAAGTCGGGCGGGGCGATGACGAACAACATAAACGTGGAGAGCTTCGACCTGACGGGCATCTTCGCGGCGCTGGCGCGCGAGGACTTCGACCGCGCTGCCAACCTCGCGCGCTCTCTGAAGAGCGAGTCGCCGCGCTCTGTAGCCACGCTCGCCGTCGCGCGCACGGCGCTGGAGAAGAAGGGCGAGCGGGCCGCCGCGCTCCCGGAGGATTGATGATGAAGGGGACGCGGGCCGCGGCTCTCTTGGCACTCGCGCTGCTGCCGGCGGCGCCGCCCGCCGCCGCGCAGCAGCAGCAGTCGCCGCCTAAGACGGTTAAGGCCGGGCCTAAGAAGTCGGCGCCCGCGGCCGAGGCCGACCCGATGGCGGAGATTCGCCGCACGACGGCCGTTTCGCTAGTAAACTCCTTGGCCGACGACGCGCGCATGTTCCGTGACCCAGTCCTTCGCGCGCGCGTTCAGGCGCGCTCGGCAGACGCCCTCTGGGAGACGGACAGGGAGCGCGCTGTCGCGCTCTTCCGCCGCGCGTGGGACGAGGCCGAGTCGGCAGACGCCGAGGCCGAGCGGCGCGTGGCCGAGGAGCGCCGCCGGCAGGAGCGCGAGCGCGGCCACTTCTCGATTCAACTGCCGCCGAGCCTACGCACCGAAGTCCTGCGGCTCGCGTCGAAGCGCGACCGCGCGCTCGGCGAAGAGTTCCTCAAGCGCCTCGAAGCGAAAAGGGATGAGGCGTCGGGGACGACCATAGACGAGCCGACCGACGGCGATGTTGACCGGCACACCAGCGGCGCCACGCGCCGCACAGACCCCTTCGAGGCGCCCGCGCCCATAGCCAAGCGCCTGCGCCTCGCCATACAGCTCCTACAGGACGGCGATACGGAGCGCGCCATACAGTTCGCAGACCCGGCGCTCGGGCAGGTGACGGGGATAGCCCTTGAGTTCCTCGCTAAGCTGCGGCAGAAGAACGCGAAGGCCGCCGACGAGCGCTACGCCGCGCTCGTCGGGCGCGCCGGCGCAGACCCCGCGTCTGACGCCAACACGGCGTCGCTGCTTTCGTCCTACCTCTTCACGCCTTCGCTCTTCATGACGTTCACGCCCACCGGCGGGTCGAGCGGCAACTCCTGGGCGCGCGACTTCCCCGCCCCCGCCGACATCTCGCCGCAGCTCCGCGCCGCCTTCTTCCGCGCGGCCGCCGCGATACTCCTTCGGCCGACGCCTACGCCCGACCAGGACAGAACCTCCTCGGGCCGCGCCGGCTGGCACATGGTGATAGCGCGGCTGCTGCCTCTCTTCGACCATTTCGCGCCCGACTTCTCGCCGGGCCTTCGCGCGAAGATGGCCTCGCTCGCGCCCGACACGCCCGAGGGCGCGCGCAGCCCGCGCAACAACGCGCTCACGCGCGGCATCATCCCCGAAGACCCGAACCGCGACCGATTGCAGGAGACCTTAAACCGCCTGCCGAACGCGAAGACCTCGGCGGAGCGCGACGCCGTCTATGTTGACGCCGTCTTCGACGCGCTGCGGCAGAAGGACTCGCGCTTGGAAGAGTTCCTGAACAAGATTGAGGACGCCGAGCTTCGCCAGCGCCTGCGCGCGTACATTGACTACGAGGCGGCGCAGGCGGCCGTGCGCGACAAGGACGACCGTGAGGCGCTCAGGCTCGCGCGCTCCGGCAGCCTCACGGCGATACAGCGCGCGTGGGTGCTCACGGAGGTCGCGCGGCTCATCGCGAAGCAGGAGCAGGGCCGCGCCGTCGAGCTGCTTGACGAAGCGCTCGCCGAGGCGAAGGAGCGCATAGACGCGGCCTCGCCCGAGCGCGCAAGCGCCCTCGTCGCCATCGCCACGCAGCTCATCTCGCTCGACCGCGCCCGCGCGTGGGAGGTGATGCTCGACGCCGTCAAGGCTTCCAACGCCGCGCGCGATTACACGGGCGAGGACGGCAGGCTGACCGTCCGGCTCCAGACTAAAAACATGTCCATGACTTCGAGCAACAGCGCGGAGAGCTTCGACCTGTCGGGCATCTTCTCTACGCTCGCGCGCGAAGACTTGCAGCGCGCCATAGACCTCGCGCGCGGCTTCGACGGCGAGTCGCCCCGCGCCGTCGCCACGCTCGCCATCGCGCGCTCCGTGCTCGACGCCAAAAAGTAGCGAAGTGAAGCAGGGGAATCGTGAAAGGGGCGGCGGGCCGAACACCCGCCGCCCCTTCGTCGTTTTAATGTTTATGCTTTCACAACGGAGGTGAGCGGCCGAGATGAACAGGACGAAGTGGGTCGAAAGGAAGTTCGAGTTTAACTTACCCGTCGGCGTCTTCCCGTGCGTTTTGGAGCGGCTGCGCGGGACGCCCGCGCGGCTCGAAGAGATGGTGCGCGCTGTGCCGGCCGAACTGCTGACGGCGCGCGCGGGCGAGGCTTGGACGATTCAGGAGCAGGTCGGCCACCTGCTCGACTTGGACGAGCTGCACGAGGGCAGGCTGGAAGACTACGCCGCGCGGCTCGAAACTCTGCGGCCGGCCGACATGACCAACCGGAAGACTTACGAGGCCGATCACAACTCCGCGCCCGTCGAGCGGCTCCTCGCGGAGTTCCG
>DASPKR010000016.1:0-2198 GCA_035627975.1 Pyrinomonadaceae bacterium
GATAGCATCGCACAAATGACCATCTGATGGAAGCGGCCGAGGCGTCCGGGCTTCAACTTCAAGGCCCGCAAATACCTGACGCTCTCACCGGCGCCCCGGCCCCGAAAGGCTCGGGCGGCGCCACATAGTCTGTGCTCGCCCTTTACGGGGCCGAGTTGGAGAAGCCCGAGGCCGAGGGGCGCGTGGGCGACCGCCTCGCCGTGGGGCTCACGTCCTTCCGCGCCGTCCTTGACACGAATAGTTGAGCCCGCCCCGCCGCCTTCGACGCTAGAACAGGTCGGGGAGGAACTCTTTGAAGACTATGTTGTTGAGCGCGTCGAAGAGGAACGAGCGCGGGATGCGGCGGAGCGTGGCGTCCCAGCCGACGCGGTCGTGGCCCGGCGTGCTGTGCTCCCAGAGGTTCGCAAGCCCGTGCGCCGTCGCGGTGCCGGCGAAGCGCGACCAGTTCGGCTGAAGGTTGCCGTTGTCGCCGCGCGTGACGAAGACGCGGCTGATGGCGTGCAGCGTCCGGCTGCCGAAGCCCTTCTTGGGCGAGCGCTCGTAGCGCGGGTCTTGCTTGAAGATGACGGGATAGACGCCGCCGACGAATATCCTGCGGGTGGCGAGCCTGCCGTAGTTGCGCGCCGTGCGCGAGCCCCAGTCGGCGACCTTGTCCTCGGTGTCCTTGTGCGGCAGGTCGTCCTCGCCGAGTTGGGTCAGCCCCGCGGTGAAGGCCGCGACGGCGTAGGCCGTCGGGTCGAGGAAGGCCGACTTGAAGGCGCGGCGCATCTTCTGCCCCGGCGTGAGCGGCGTGTAAGTGCGCGCCGACCCTTGCGACTGCGGGGCGGGGCCTTCGCCTTCGAGGAATTCCGTGAAGGGGCGGGCTTCGGCTATGGAGAGCGAGGCGCCCGCGCGCTCGACTCGCCCCTCTCCGACGGCCGCTGCCGCGGCCGGCTCGTCGGCGGCCTCCTTAAGAATGTGTGCGGCGTCGTCGGCTTCCGAGAGGCGCTCCGACTTACTCGTCTGCGCGGCGGCGGTCGAGGCCGCGAGCGCGAGCGTCAGGGCGGACAGGAGGGCCGGGAGCAAGCGGGTGCGTCCTTGTTGCATCGTCAGTTTTTCTCCGTCGGGCGTTGGTTCGTTTGAGCGTCCAGGGCGCATTCTAGCGCAAGCGCGCGCAAACGGCACGTTGTCTAAAATCGCGGGGAGGAATAGAATCCCCGCGAGCGCCTCTCCGGCGGCGGCCGTCGCCGCCTCCGCCACACCGCAACCGAGGAGTCCTACGCGATGTACTTCAAGCAGTTTTATCTCGGCTGCCTCGCGCACGCTTCATATTTGATCGGCTCGGGCGGCGAGGCCGCCGTCGTTGACCCGCAGCGCGACGTTGACGAGTACGTGCGCGAGGCGGCCGACCGTGGGCTTAAAATCAAGTACGTCGTCGAGACGCACCTGCACGCCGACTTCGTGAGCGGCCACCGCGAGCTGGCCGCGCGCACGGGCGCCGAGATAGTCTTCGGCGAGAGGGCGGGCGCCTCCTTCCCGCACAGGGCGGTGCGCGACGGCGACGAGCTTCGCGTGGGGAAAGTCGTCCTCAGGTTCATGGAGACGCCGGGCCACACGCCCGAGAGCGTCTCCGTACTCGTCATAGACACCGAAGTCTCGCCCGAGCCGCAGAAGGTTCTCACAGGCGACACGCTCTTCGTCGGCGACGTTGGGCGGCCCGACCTCGCGGGCGCGCGCGGCTACACGCCCGAGATGATGGCCGGGATGATGTACGAGAGCCTTCACGGCAAGCTCCTCAAGCTCGCCGACGCCGTCGAGGTGTGGCCCGCGCACGGGGCCGGCTCGATGTGCGGGCGCAACATCTCGAAGGAGACTTCCTCGACCATAGGCGAACAGCGCCGCTTCAACTACGCGCTCGCGCCGATGCCGAAGGACGAGTTCGTCCGAATGATGACGACAGACCTGGCGGAGCCGCCGCCCTACTTCGCTAAGGACGCGGAGATAAACCGCGCCGGCGCCCCCGCCCTCAAGGAGCTGCCGCGCCCGCGCGCTCTCTCGCCGCGGGAGGCCGCCTCTCTCGTCAACCAGGGCCACGCGGTTCTCGACGTTCGCTTGGCCGCGGAGTTCGGCGCGGGCCACGTCCCCGGCTCCGTCAACATCGGCTTGGGCGGGCAGTTCGCCTCATGGGCGGGCACGCTCTTGCAGATAGGCACGCCCCT
>DASPKR010000017.1:0-4517 GCA_035627975.1 Pyrinomonadaceae bacterium
CGTTCCTGCAACACCTCGGCATCGCCTCCCTGAACCTCGGCTTCGGCGGCGAGGACGGCGGCGGCTCCTACCACTCCGTCTATGACTCGTTCGACCACTACACGCGCTTCGGCGACCCCAACTTTGACTACGGGGTGGCGCTCGCCCAAGTCGCTGGCCGCGCCGTCCTCCGGCTCGCGAACGCCGACGTGCTGCCGCTCGACTTCTCGAACTACGCGGAGACGGTCGGCCGCTACGTCAACGAGGTCTCGCGCCTCGCCGACGACACGCGCGAGGAGATCGCCGAGAAGAACCGCCGCCTTGCCGAGCGCACCTTCGAGGCCGTCTCAGACCCGACCGAGACGTTCGTCGCGCCGCGCGCCGAACCGCCCGCCCCGCACTTAAACTTCGCGCCCTTGCGGAACGCGCTCGCCTCGCTTCAGGCGAGCGCCGCCCGCTACGAGTCCGCCCGCGGCGGCCCCCCGGCGCGGCAGGCGCTCGCGCGGCGCGAGACGAAGGGCGCGCTCAACGCGATACTCATGCGCGTCGAGCGCGCGATGACGCGCGACGAGGGCCTCCCGCGCCGGCCCTGGTTCAAGCACCACGTCTATGCGCCCGGCTTCTACACCGGCTACGGCGTGAAGACTTTGCCCGGCGTGCGCGAGGCCATAGAGCAGCACGACTGGCGCGAGGCCGACGAGCAGATAGTCATAGCCGCCCGCGCCATCGAATCGGTCGCCGCCGAGATAGACCGCGCCGCCGCTCTCCTCGCCCCGGCCGCACGCTGAGCCGATGGCTTATGTGCGCGCGCGACTCAGTTCGGCAGCGCGCCGCCGGACGGGCGGCTGAGAAGGACGTGTACCGACACTCGACCTTCAAGCTGGTGCTGCTTACCGTGGCGCTCACCCTAGCGGTGACGGCCATCGTGATCGTGGTTTGGGAGCAGTTGTTGAGGCCGCCCTTCTTCGCGTGGGTCGAGGCGCGCTACCCCGGCGAAGTCCACACCCGCTTCCGTTGGAACTTGCAGCAGCGCGTCGAGCACTTCTTCATCTCGGCGATGGTGGACGTTTTCGTCGTGACCCTTCTGCTCGGGCTGGTCAACCGCAAGCAGCGCCGCCTCGAAGCCGAGGAAGATCGCTACCGCACGCTCTTCGAGCACGCCAACGACGGCATCGCCATCATGCGCGCCGACGACCACCGCATCGTCGAAGTCAACGAGCGGTTCGCCGCCATCGTCGGCGTCGAGGCCGCGCAGTTGGCCGGCCGCCGGTTCGAAGACCTGGGGTGTGAGACGCCCGACGGCGCGCCGGCTGTGCTGGCTGACTCCGGCGAGCAGGAGATCATCGTTTGCAGGCCGTCGGGCGAAGCGCTCCCGGCCCTCGCCAGTGCCAACACGCTCGACATCGGCGGGAAGCGGCTCGTGATACTCATCGTCCGCGACCTCGCGGAGCGCAAGCGTTTGGAGCGCGAGCGGGAGGCCATGCAGGCGCAGCTCGCGCGCAACGAGAAGGCGGCGGCGCTCGGCCAGATGGCGGCCCAAGTCGCGCACGAGGTCAACAACCCTCTGGCGGGGCTGCGTCTCTACACGCTTCACTTCAAGCAGCGGGTCGCCGCCAAGCTGCCTGCCGACGAACTCGCGCTGATTGACAAGATCGTCGGCGGCGTCGAGCGGCTCAGCGTGGTAACGGGGCAGATACTCGACTTCGCGCGACCGCTCCGGCTCTCGCCGCGGCGGGTCAACGTCGTCCGCGTCGTCGAGGACGCGCTCGACCTGCTCGGGCCGCACGCGGCGGCGGCCGGCGTCACAGTCGCGCGCGAGTTCGGCGCGCCCGAAATCGAAGCCACGCTCGACGAGACGACGTTCTCGTCCGCCATCTTCAACCTCGCGCTCAACGCTGTGCAGGCGATGGCCGAGGGCGGCGCGGGCGAGAAGAAGCTGACGGTCTCGGCTCGCGTGTCCGGCGGGGTGCTCGGCGTCGTCGTTGAGGACACGGGGCCGGGGATGTCCCCGGAGGAGGTCGCCAGGGCGTTCGAGCCTTTCTACACGACCAAGAGCAAGGGCCTCGGGCTCGGGATGCCCTACGCGCGGAAGGTGGTGGAGGAACACGGCGGCTCGATGCGGGTCGAGGGGCGGGCCGGCGCGGGGACGCGAATCACAATTAACCTGCCGGCGGAAGGGAGGGGCGCATGACGGCGCGGGCCGGCAGAGTCCTCATCGTGGACGACGAGGCGAGCGTGACCGACGCGCTGTCGCTTATACTCGGCGGTCAAGGTTACGTGGTCGAGACGGCCGACAGCGTCGCCGCCGCCGAGGAGGCGTTGCGGCGAGCGCCGCAACTCCCCGACCTCGTCTTCGTAGACCTGCGCTTGCCGGGCGGGAGCGGCATTGACCTGCTCGAGCGAATCAAGGCCGAAGGCCCCGACACCGAGGTCATCCTGATGACCGCGCACGGCTCGCTTGACCTCGCCATCGAGGCGATTAAGAAGGGCGCGTTCTACTACCTCGAAAAGCCCTTCACGCCCGACCAGGTGCTGACGCTGGCCGCGCGGGCCGGGCAGCTCGTCGCCGTCCGGCGCGAGAATGCCCTGCTCAGGCGTACCTTCGTCGGCGAGAGCGAGTTCCTCGGCATCGTCGGGCGGCACGCGAAGATGCAGAGGGTCTACGAAGTCATCCGCGCCGCCGCGCCCTCGTCGGCCTCGGTGCTCATTGAGGGCGAGTCGGGGACGGGCAAGGAACTGGTCGCCAGCGCCCTCCACCTGCATAGCCCGCGCGCCGAAAAGCCCTTCATCCGCATCAACTGCGCCGCCATACCGCGCGACCTCCTTGAGTCGGAACTGTTCGGCTACCGGCGCGGCGCGTTCACGGGCGCAGACCGCGACAAGCGGGGGTTGATCGAGGCGGCAGCCGGCGGCACGCTCCTCCTCGACGAGGTGACAGAGATGCCCCTGCACCTTCAGTCGAAGATGCTGCGCGTGTTGCAGGAGCGGCGCGTGCGACGGCTCGGCGACGAGCAGGAGACGGCCGTCGATTTCCGTCTCGTCTCGGCGACCAACCAGGACACGGCCGCCGCGGTCAAGGAGGGGCTGCTGCGCCAAGACCTCTACTTCCGACTGAGCACGGTCAGGGTCAGGCTGCCCCCCTTGCGCGAGCACCTCGACGACCTGCCGCTCCTGGCCGAGCGCTTCCTCGCGCGCTACGGCGAGATGAACAACAAGGCCGTCCGCGCCATCGCGCCCGACGCCTACTCGCTCCTGTACCGCTACGACTGGCCCGGCAATATACGCGAGTTGGAGAGCGCCATCGAGCACGCCGTCCTCTTCTGCCGCGGCGCGACAGTCCGCCCCGAAGACCTCCCCGAACACATCCAAGGGGCGCAGTCGGCCCAAGCTCCTTTCTTCATCCCCCCCGCGGCGACGCTTGAGGAGATAGAGAACGAGGCCATCCGCCTGACGCTGGAGCGCACGGGCGGCAACATCAAACGCGCCTCGGAAATCCTCAACGTCCACCGCCCGACGCTCTACCGCAAGCTGCGCAGGATGGGCCTCATCACCAGCGCCGCCGACCGCCCCGACTCCGAAACACATCCCGGCGACGACGAACCCGAGAGCGCCCCTTGAGTCGCGCGGAAAAGCATTTCTTAACTGCGCGAGAGCCACCCTTTCCGAGTCGCTGACTGATTAAAACTCTTGTGAGCCCGTGGAGCTTCGCCCGGCCCGGCGTGGCCGCGGCGCGGGAGAACCTCTCTTCTCCCGCGCCGCCCTTGCGTCGGGGCGCATCGTCCCGGCCTGCCCTTCTAATTAGCCGTGACGGCGCGCGTCGCCGAACCCCCGAGGCTACTGCGGACGACGATGGTCTGTGGGTTCGTGCTGACGGAGAACTGTCCGCCGTACCTGCCGCCGCCGTTGTTGGTGAGGGTGCCTATCAACTGGCCCGTGGACGCCACGTATACGCGCAGCACGGCAGTCGCGTTGCTGCTCGTCGCCTCCACGCGCAGTTCTCGCTTGTCCGAGTCGTACTCGGCGCGCTGGATGGCGACGGTGTCGGTCGCGGGCGGCGCCTGCGCGTTAACCGTCAGAGTCGCCGCCCGCGTCGCGCCGCCGTAGGCGGCCGTGATCGTGGCCGTGACTGACGACGAGACAGCCTGCGTCGTGACCGTGAAGCCGGCGCTCGTCGCGCCCGCCGGGACCGTGACGCTCGACGGCACGGAGGCCGACGCGCTCGAACTCGAAAGCGTGACGAGGGCGCCGCCCGAAGGGGCCGCCGCCGTCAGCGTCACTGTGCCTTGCGACGCGCCGCCGCCATTCACGCTCGTCGGGTTGAGCGCGAGCGATGACAGGGCCGCCGTCGGCGGAGTCGTCGCGGGTTGCACCGTGAGCGTCGCCGTCCGCGTCGCGCCGCCGTAAGCGGCGGTGACGGTGACGGTCGTCGCTGCGTTGACCCCGACGGTCGTCACGGTGAAAGTCGCGCTCGTCGCGCCCGCCGCGACGTTGACGCTCGCGGGCACAGAGGCCACGCCGGCGTTGCTGCTCGAAAGTGT
>DASPKR010000018.1:0-20875 GCA_035627975.1 Pyrinomonadaceae bacterium
AAGGGGCTTCGCTTCTAGCGTTCGCGCTGCTACTCGCGGCGCCGACGGCCGCGCTCGCGCAGGTCGGCTACCGTGACAGGCAGGATCGCCGGCAGGAGAGCCGCTCGCCCTGCCGCGCCTTCGCGCGTGGGCGCGGCGCTCCTACGAACGCGCCGGCCCCGAGCTCGCACGTCGCGGCGCATACGGCCGCCAGCGCGCACGCGCACACGCAGGCGCGCACGAAGGCTCTGCCCGAAGGAATGCTCTTGTTCATAAAGGAGAGAACCCGTCCCCGTGAGTCTCAGGAGCCAAAGCGCTGTGAGATTATCACCGGGAGGGATAAAAGCAAGGGTTTTGTTCGCGGGCGGGGGCCGGGGAATTATGCGCTCAAAGGCTCACGTCACGCCGGCCGCTTGCGGGCGCGGCAGACGAAAGGGCGGGGGCGAGCCTTTCGACACGCCCCCGCCCTAGTCTGCGTCGCCGACGGCGGAACTATCAGTAGCCGTTCCAGCCGTCGCGGTAGCCGTTCTCGAAGCCCTGGCGGAAGTAGCGCTGGTAGAGGGCGCGGCTGCCGAGGCGCGAGCTGTAGTCCTTCGTCGCGTTGCGGTAGTCGCTCTCGTCCGTGAAGTTGAAGCGCTCGCCGCGCTGGCGATCCTTGCGCCCCTCCTTGATGCCCTCGTTGTAGCCGGCGTTCAGGGCCGTCTGCCGGAGCTGAGCCGAGCCGCCCCAGCCGCCGTAGTTGCCCCAGCCGTAGCCGCGGCGCGCCTCGCGCCTCTCCTCTCGGCGCTCCTGACGCTCTTCACGACGCTCCTCGCGCCTCTCCTGCCGGTCTTCGCGCCGCTCCTGCCGGCGATCCTGCCTGTCACGGTAGCCGACCTGCGCGAGCGCGGCCGCCGGCGCCGCGAGCAGCAGCGCGAACGCCAGAAGCGAAGCCCCTTTCAGTAACCCTTTACGATTGCTTGTCATCTCTATCCCCTTTGTTGTTTCAACGTCTCGCACTCCGCTGTCGGAGTGACCTTTTCTCGCCGGAATGGATAACAAGCACCGTGCCACACGCGCACTGTCACTCAAACGCCGATAAAGCGCGGGCATTCAACGCGCGCACGGCCCTCGGCTATACGATACCGTACCCGAATGCGACCACAACGTGGACGCTCAGGGCACATCGGCGGGGCCGTTCACAAAACTTTAAATCTGCGAACCCGAGGCGCAGTCTCAATATTCATTACTGCGCGAAGCGGTTGCGGTACTCGATTGACGAGATGAAGGCTTTGACCATCTCGGCCTCGATGTAGTTGCCGCCGAACTGGTTCAGCTTGCCGAGCCAGAAGTTGAAGCCGCCCATCCCCGTGTCTGGCGGGTCGTCCGGGTTGCGCCTGAGGTAGCCGAAGTACTGCATCAAGACGAAAGCCTTGTTGAACTCGCGCCGGGCGAGCTCCGCGTTCTCGGCCACCTGCCTGAGCACAGATGCCCGCCCCTCCGTCGTGTTGTTCGAGGCGAGCTGCGCCACGAGCGCCTCGCGCTCCGCGGAGGTCAGCACGCCTCCCGCGTTCGCGTCGAGCGCGCCGACGAACTCCTGAGCGCTAACACCTGCGGGGTAGCGCTCGATGAACTCAGGGCGCTGTGCCCATTCGAGGAAGAAAGCCTGCTTGTTCGCTTCAAGTTGCCCCTGCCAGTCGCCTATGCCGACGCGGACGCCCTGACCTATGCGCTGCGTGCCCTCAGTCAACTGCGCGAGGCGGACGGGGACGGGCTTGCCAGCGATGTCGCCGAACGCGGCCTTGTAGGTTCGATAGACGAGGTAGCCGGTCTCCTGAAACTCTATGGAGAGGAAGAACGCGGCCGACGTGTTCACGCGCCGCACCTCGCGGCAGGCGGCGTCGGGGCCGCAGGCGTCAATCCCGCCCGCCCAGAATGCGAGGCCGGCCGGGTCGGGCTCGCGCGCGAGGAAGTCGCGGTAGTGCTGCGCGACGAAGAACTGAGACGTGTCAATGGCGGCTGCGGGCGCGGCCGTGAAGTCGGCCGTCTGGTGCGAGGCGGGGTTGACGAGCTCGCGCGCGGCGGGGCCGAAGCTCAGGCCCTCCTTCCATGGCGTGACGAAGTGCGCCCCCGTCGTCGAGACGTAGCCGAAGAAGTAGCGGCCGTCCGCATTCGTCTCCGTCGTCGCGCTCTGCGAGCCTGAGAGCAGGACGGTGACGCCGGCCACGCCGTTGCCGCTGCCGTCGGTGACGCGCCCGCTCACGTTGATTGATTTGGGCGGGGCGT
The DNA here is from genome assembly GCA_035627975.1 of Pyrinomonadaceae bacterium. Classification (GTDB taxonomy): domain Bacteria; phylum Acidobacteriota; class Blastocatellia; order Pyrinomonadales; family Pyrinomonadaceae; genus QHXN01. The sequence continues at coordinate 2,245 of DASPKR010000018.1, forward strand.
CGCCGTTGAGCACGCCGTCCGCGTCCGTGTCTATGCTGAGGCGCCGGCCCCTGCCGGGCAGCACTCCCATGAAGGTCAGCTCGGCGCCGGGGACGACGGCGTCCAAAAGTTCCTGCCGCGTCAGCGGCGCCTCGCCCGCGCGGTCGGTCTCGAACTTCCGCGTCAGCTTCGAGTAGAGGAAGCCGCGGTGCTCGCCCTTGTAGATGCCGCGCACGACGAGGTCACACCTGTTCATCAGCACCTGCGCCGCGAACAGGTCTAGGCGCGCCGCCACTTCGGGCGAGTTCTTGTTCGCGGCGTTGACGGTCGTCTGCACGCCGAGGATGGACGGCACGCCCGTGTCGAACGTGAGGAGGAAGGCGGCCACGTCGCGGCGGTCGGTGTCGTTGGCGAAGGTGAATAACGGGTGGCGCAGGAACGTCATGAGGTCGGGAATCGTGCCGTCGTGGACGAAGCCGAAGGCCGTCAACTTCTCGCCCGGCGTGTTCTCCATCCCCGTCTTCTGGTAGAGGCCGCGCAACTGCGGCGTCTTGAAGTCCTGCGGCTCGCGCAGCAGCGACGCGGGCGCTATCACGCTGTTCGAGCCGGAGAGGCCGCTGTCGTGGCACACGCCGCAGAACTCGACACCCGCGACGAGCTTGGAGCCGTTGAAGAGCAACGAGCCTCGCTGCGCGTTCCCCCCGAAGCCGGGCACGTCAGTCGGGAGCGAACTGTCAATATTCTTGAGCGGGTTCGGCGGATAGACGAGCGTGCGCAGGAACGCCTCGAAGGCGGCCATCTCTTCCGGGGCTAGGAGCCGCGGCCGCCCGAGCAGCGTCACGAACGTCGGGTTGAACTCGCCGATGTTGTTGCGGTCGCCGCGCCAGTGCATCTGGCGGGAGTCGAAGATGCCGCGCAAGGACTGCGTCATCATCGGCCCCTTCATCGGGTGGAAGTTGATGACCGGGTTGAGGCGTATGAAGAGGCTGCCGCCCCCGGCGGGGTTGTTGATAACGTCCACCTTGCCCTGCGGGTCGCCCAAGTCCCAGACGAGCCCGTCGCGGTGGCCTCCGGGGTGGCAGCTCGCGCAGGCCACGTCGCCGTGCGCCGAGTTCGACGTGTCGTAGAGGAAGCGGCGCCCCTCGCGCACTTCTGTCGGCTCCGGGTTGAAGCCGACGGCGACGCGCGTCAGCTCGCTGCGCGCGGCCGTGTCAACGACGCTCACGGTCTGCTCGAAGCGGTTGAGCACGTAGAGGCGCGAGCGCTGCTCGTCGAGCGCCAGGCCCGTCGGCCCCTGGCCCACGGGGACGCGCGACTGCACGGAGCCAGACGGGTCGAGCACGCCGACTTTCGCGGAGCCGAGCGCGGCGACGTAGATGGTGCCGTCGGAGGCGCGAGCGATGTCGGAGGGGAGCCCGAGGCTCTGCGCGCGCTCCGCATCCGACCCTGCCGGGTCGTCGTAGTTGATGTGAGGGTTGAGGTCGAAGGCCGCTGAGGCGCCGTCCGACGGGTTGACGCTCGAAACCCTCGTCCTTATGAAGCGGCCGCGCAGGTTCGGCTCGAAGCGCGTGAAGTTCTGCGAGTCGGTGTTCACGACGAGCAGGCGCGCGCCGGCCGGGTCGTAGGCCGCGTTGCCTATGAGCGTGCCCACGCCGCGCAATTCGGCCGTCACTGCGGCGGTCGCGGCGTCTATGACGGCCACGTCAACGTCGGCGAGGCTGAACCGGATCGCGGGAGTCCAGCGCGCGTCGCCGCGCTCGTCCACCCACCCAGTGCCGTTCCACTTGACGACGAGGCCCGTGCGCGGCGCGGGCGGCAGGCCGGCCGCCATCGCGGGCTGCGGGGAAGGAAGCCCGCCGTTTCGAGTGACGACGGGCTCGGGGACGACGGCCGTCTGGTTGCCCGACTCGAAGACGGAGACGAAGACGCGCGAGCCGGCGGCGTCGCGGGCGAGCGAGCGCGGCTGCTTGCCGCGCACCTGCACGACCTGCGGCGCCGACGAGGTGGGCGCCGCCGCGTCGAAGACCTTGACCTGCATCAGCCCCGACACGCAGACGAAAGCCTTGCCGTTACCCGCCCCGGCGAAGAGGACGTCCGTCGGCTCGTCGCCCACGTCGAAGCTCTGCGTGACGTTGCCCGTGACCAGGTCAACGACGCTCACGGAGTCGGAGAGCCAGTTGACGACCCAAGCCTCGCGGTCGCTGCGCGCGGCGACGCTCACGGGCTCGAGCCCGACGGGTATCTCGGCCGTGAGCACGGGAGCGCCGCCCGTCAGTTGGAACACCGAGAGCCGGTTCTCGGGCGAGTTGACGGCGAGCAGTCGCTTGCCGTCCGGCGTCACCGCGAGCGGGTGAACCTGCGGGCTCTCGAAGTTGCGGAAGCCCGTGAAGGGCCCCTGCGCCGAGGCGGGCGGCGGCCCCGCCCGGCCCGCCATCAGGGCGAGCGCGAAGGCCGCGAGAGCGAACAGGACGAAGAGACTTTTGAATAGGGCTCCGTGAGAGGGACGAGGGGACTTCATGGCGGCGACTCTTTTGTGCTCGGGGCGACGCGGCCGCACCGGGGCGGCCTGCTTGCGGCGCCAACGGGGAAGGCGCCGCGCTCGGGTGCGGAAAGTGCGGGAAGGTTATACGCGCCCGGCGACGGAAGTCAACGTTTTTCGCGTGCAGCGGCAGCGCGGGAAGCCCTAGTCGCTCGCGGCCTGAAGTCGGGCGCGGGCGCCGGAGGCGGGGAGCGTTATGCGGAAGGTCGTGCCCCGGCCCGGCGCGCTCTCGACGGCGATGTGGCCCGAGTGCTCCTGCACGATGCCGTAGCTGACCGCCAGGCCGAGGCCAGTCCCCTTGCCGACGCCCTTCGTGGTGAAGAACGGGTCGTAGATGCGCGCGACGTTCTCGGGCGCGATGCCGATGCCGTTGTCGGCAATCACAACGCGCACGGCGTCGGGGCCGTCCAACGTGGTGCTCAAGGCGATGCGCCCGCCGTCGGGTATGGCGTCGCGGGCGTTGAGCAGGAGGTTGGTGAAGACCTGCTGGAGCTTGCCGGCGTTGCCGAAGACGCGGGGGAGGTCGCCCGAGTAGTCGCGCTCTATCTCTATGCGGCCGTGGCGGAGCTGAGGCTCGAGGAGTTGCAGCGTGTCGTCGAGCACGCGGTTCACGTCAACGTCGGCGAAGTCCATGACGTTGCCCGTGCGCGAGAAGTTAAGCAGGTTGTTGACTATCCCGGTGGCGCGGTCGGCCTGCCGGCTTATCTTCTGAAGCAGGGCGTGCTTCGGGTCTGTGTCGGCGAGCATCCCCAGAAGCATCTGCGTGTAGGAGGAGACCCCGGTGAGCGGCGTGTTTATCTCGTGCGCCACGCCCGCGGCGAGCAGGCCGATGGAGGAGAGCTTCTCGCGCTGCTGAAGCTGCTCTTCGAGCCGGACGCGCGAGGTCACGTCCTCGAGCACGACGAGCGCACCGATGTGCTCGGTCGAATCCGACCGCTTCAGGGGCGCGAGCGCGACGTTAAGTATCAGGGGGCGGCCCCGGCGTGTCGCCGTGTGCAGCTTGTAGATGTGCCGGAGTTCGGAAAGCTCCCAGCCCGACTCGCCCAAGACCTGCCGAAGCGTCTCGGAGAAGTCCTCTGCGAAAAGCTCCTCGACGCGGCTGCCCGTCGCCTCGTCCCGCCGCAGGCCGAGCATCTCTTCGAGCGTGGAGTTGCAGGCCGTCACGCGCCCCGAGGCGTCAACGGCGAGGATGCCGACGTTGATGGACTCGACGATGGACTCGTTGAACTCCTTCAGAAGAGTCAGCTCCTCGGCGCGCTCCTTCTGCTCCTGGTATAGCAGCGAGTTCTCAATGGCTACGGCGACGTAGCCCGAGACGGTGCGCAGAATCTCCAGGTCTTCGGACGAGAGCAGCGCCCCGCCCGTCGAGCGGCCCAGCCCGATGACCGCCACCATCCGGCCGCGCACGACGCATGGCACGTAGTAGTGGAGCGAGCGGCGAACGAAGCCGTTCGAGTCGGCCGGGAGGTCTAGCCCGTCGGCGCGCACGATGCCGTCCTCGGCCGAGCGCGCGCGTATCATCTCGCGGAAGTCGGGCGGCACTATCAAATCATTAGAGAGCCCGGCGGCGCGCGCCACGCGGTAGCCGGCCGGGGCGCGGGAGTCCTCGATGAAGATGGCGACGCGCTCGACGCCGAGGACTTGCTGTAGGCGGCCGACGAGCGAGTCGAGCAGGGGCTCCAGAGATGTCGTGGCCGAGAGCGTCCGGCCGAAGTCGAGGAGGCCGGCGCGCAGGTCGTAACTCTCGCCGTAGAAGAAGCGGTCAATGCGCTCCTGTAGGAAGTTCTTCAGCGGCGCCGCCGTCATCACTATCACGGCCATCGCGGCGACGGCCACGATGACGCGCATCGAGATTACGCCGGGCGTGATGACCTCGCCGCCGAACGCGTAGAGGCCGGCGACGTAAACCACCGAGCCTATCATCAGCGCCAGCGCCAGCGTCGTCAGCGCATAGACGGCCGTGCGGCGCACGACCATGTCCACGTCCATCAGGCGGTAGCGCACCACCGAGTTCCCGAACGTGAGCGGGATGAGCACGAGCGGCAGCACCGCGCCGTCCTCTATCCAGCGGCGCGTCGTCTCGGTTAGGTACGTGCTCGCGTAACCCGCGCCGAACAGGTAGCCGGCCGCGTATAGCAGCGTGAAGGGCGTCACCGCCAGCACCGAGCCCCACACGACCCACTTGAGCTGCTGGCGGACAATCGCCGACTCGCTCTTCAGGAAGCGCCTGACCAGCATGAACGAGCCCGCGACGAGCGCCGCGGAGAAGCACGCGACCTCCGCCACCCAGACGCGCGCGCTGAAGTCGTCGGGCAGAAGGCCCGAGACGAAGTGAAGGCGCGGCGAGACGACGGGCAGGAGCGAGACGGCCTGCGCCGCGACTATCGCCGCGGCCGGCGCGTAGAGCAGCAGCACCAGCCACGGCCTGCGCTCGGAGAAGCGCAGCCGGGCCGGGTAGATGGCGCAGAAGTGCAGGAAGACCGGCGCGAAGAGCGCCAGCGCCGCCCCGTCCATGAAGCTGACGGAGAGGTCGAAGTCCTCGTAGCCGCCGTAGGGCTTGTAGAAGTGGAAGACGAAGGCGACGAGGCAGAGAGCCGTGAAGTGGAGCACGTAGGGCGCGCGCTCGCCCTGCTTGAAGAAGACGAAGAGGCCGACGAGCAGATAGACGACGCCGATGAGGTTGATGTAGAGAGAGCCGCGCGTCCACGCCGGGGGAGGGGCGAGCCCGTCAATCTCGCACTCGTAAACGGCGGCGCGGCCCGACGCGTCAAGCCGCTCGATGACGTAAACGATGCGGCCGCCGCGGCCCGCCTCTTCGAGGTAGATTTGAACGTCGGAGACGGAAGTGACCTCGTCGCCGCGCCCCTCGCCGAGCCTTATCCCGAGGAGGCGGTCGCCCGGCTGCACGCCGAATATGCCTTTGCGCGCGTTGGCCGTCCCCGGAGCGGTCTGCCCGGCGATTATCCCGCGCGAGGTCTGCTCCCAGTAGATGCCGTCGGTGGGCGGGGCCGTGTGGGTGAGGCGCTGGGCGAAGTTGAGCGTGCCGGCGGCGACGAGCACCGCCGCCACAATGAGCAGCGCCCAACCTTTCGTCGTCAGCACGGGGCGTTTCATCGAAATCTCACACGGCCTGTTTTACGGGACGGCGGGCGCCGTCTTTTGTTGAGGCCCGCTCGCGCGCCCGGCCTCCCGGCCGGGAGGCCCGTCTAAATCAAAAGTTAAGAAGCAATCACTATTCCAGCTTTCGCCGCGGCCGCGGGCCGCGTTTTCGGCCGGCCGGCGGGGCCGCGGCTCATTCAAAAATCCGTAAATGCCTCCGAAAATTCGGATAAAGACTTAACACACAAAAGCCCCGCGCTTTGCCGTGCAGGGCTTCGAGGGGGCGCGGGGGCTGGCTTGTTAAAAACGCCGCGGCGAGACGCATCAAGGCCGCGGCGGCCGAAAGTCAGAACCTTAACGAGATGCCCCCGCGCACCGTCCTGCGCAAGGCCCCGAGAGACATGAAGTTTTCGCCGTCCTCGACGCCCGTGAGCGTGTCGAGGACGTTCCGAGCGTCGAGCGTGGCCTGCGCGCGGACCGGCAGGCCGAAGTTCGGAAGCTCCTGCGTGACCAAGATGCTCAGAGACGGGTCATAGACGGCCAGGCGGCCCGCGAACGGGTCAACGGCGAAGACGGCGGCACGCGGCGAGAAGCGCAAGACCGTGCGGACGGTCATGCCGTCGGCGACGCTGGCGTCTAACTGCGCGGCGGCCGTCTGGAAGAAGGCGTCCTGGAAGAGCTGCTCAGGGCTCGTGAAGCCCTCGGGCGAGAGCTGCTGGCCGCGCCCGAAGGCGTAGCCGGCCGAGGCCTTGAGCCGCTGGCTTATGCGCCGCGTATAGACGACGCGGAGGCCGCGCGCGCCGCCCTGCTGGTTCGCGATGCTGAGGAGCGCTGCGCTGCCGGCGTCCGTGAGCCCCGCGAGCGGCGAGCTGAAGAGCGCGACGCCGCGGTCGTCAACCGTGTCGAAGAAGGCCGTGGCCTCGACCGAGGAGTTCTCGCCTATCACGCGCTCGACGCCGAACTCGAGACGGCTCGTGCGCTCCATGACGGCGCGGCCGTCAACGAGCGCGACCGCCTGCCCCGGCGTCTCCTTGAAGACGACGGTGTCGTCCTCGAACGTCTCGGCGTCTGCGCGCGTCGCGGGGCTGTTGCCCGGCGCGTAGGCCGCGTGCAGGCGCGTGCGCGCGTTCACGTCGAAGCCGACGCCCAGCCGGGGCGTCAGCGAGTCGTCGCCGCCCGCGCCGAAGAAGCGCGAGTAGTCGAGCCCGAGCACGAGCACTATGCCGTCGCGCACGACCCACTCGTCAACGGCGCGCACGGAGAATTGGCCCAGCTTGTCGTCGCCCGCGAGCCCCAACGCGAGGCCCGCGGTGCCGGTGCTGTCAACGGCCGCGCTGTTCATGACGGGGAGCCGCGCGCCGCCGAACGTGGCGCTAACGCGGTGGCGGGCGCCCGCGCGCAGGCGGGCCGTGGCCTCGAGCCGCTCGAACTCACCGGTCTGCCCGGCGAAGATCATGTCGAGGTCGCGCGTGACGGGCGTCTTGAAGGCGAAGTTCAGCCCAGCGTAGCCGCCGAGTTCGGGGTTGGCTGAGTCGGCCACGAACGTCTCGACGTAGCCCTCGACGCGGGCCTTGCCGGCGACGTTCTCGTCCTCGGCCGCCGCCGCGACGCCCTCGGCGCCTTCGGTCTCTTCGGCCGCCACTTCATCGGCGACGCCCGTCTCGGCCTCGCCCGCGTGGAAGACGGAGCGGCGAATCTGCTGCGAGCGAATCTTGAACTTGGGGTCGTCGCGGTCGGCGCGGCGCTCGGGCTCGGTGCGGCCCTCGCCGGCGGGTTGCAGGTTGAACTGATAGACGAGCTCGGTGGAGGGCGAGACCTGCACGGCCGTGAAGGTGGCGGGGGTGAACCCTTGCGCGAGCGCGCGCACGAGGTAGCGGCCCGGCGTGACGCGCGTGGTGAAGCGGCCGTCGGCCGAGCTCTTCGTCTCGCGCACGACTTCGTTCAGGCCGTCGCGGAGGATTTTGACGAGCGCCCCCGCGACCGGCTTGCCGCGGCCGTCGAGGATTGTGCCGCTGATAGTGCCGAGGCCAGAAGCGCGCCTGTCGGGCGCTCCGGCCGCGGCCAGGGCGCCGGGCGCCAGCCCCGCCTGCGATAGCGCGAGCGCCGCAAAGAGCACCAACGACGTGCGCCAGTAGAATTTTCTCATCGCAGCAAAACCTCCGGGCGCGCCCCCTTGCGCCCGCTCCAGGCACCAAACTACGACTCGCTTAACCTTTGTCTCGTTCAGGGCTTACGCCGGGGCGAGGGGCGAGACCGACTTCAGCGCTCACGGCGCGGCCTCTACGGTTACGGCGCGGCCAGCTCCCTTCGGCGGAGAGCGTATTTTCCGCCAAGCCCGCGAGCAGTGTCAAGCATGGTTTGCCCCTAACTTACCGTCTGATGCGGGTTTTCGGGGGGGTGGTTTGCCCGGCGCTTTTCGGCCGTGCTACGATGCCCGGTCAAACTCCCGAGGCGCCCGAACCGCGGGCGCGCACGTCCGAGAGGGTTTTTATCTTTTGAGCACTCCCGAAGTAACTCTTGAGCAGGTTAGAACGACTAGACTGCCGGGCGGGCTGACCGTCCTGACCGAGCGCATGCCGGCCCTGCGCTCCTGCACCGTGGGCGTCTGGGCGCGCCGCGGCTCGCGCCACGAGGCGGCCGAGTGGAACGGCGTCTGCCACTTCATCGAGCACGCCGTCTTCAAAGGCACCGAGACGCGCACGGCCCTAGACATCGCCGTCGAGTCCGACCGGCTGGGCGGCCACTTCGACGCCTACACGACGCACGAGCTGACGGGCTTCGCCATGAAGGTCATTGACTCGGCGCTCCCCGCGGCCTTCGACCTCCTCTCCGACATGCTCGCGCGCCCGCGCTTCGATGAGGAGGAGCTGAGGCGCGAGCAGAAGGTGATCATCGAGGAGATGAAGATGGTGGAGGACACTCCCGACGAGTTCCTCGCCGAAATCTTCAGCGCCGCGTACTTCCCCGGCCACTCCCTCGGCCGCCCCATCGAAGGCACGCCCGAGACCGTCTCCACCTTCGGCTCCGGGCGCACGCGCGAGTACCACGCGCGCGCCTACGCCCCGCGGAACCTGGTCGTCGCAGCCGCCGGCAACGTCGAGCACGGCCGCCTGGTCGAGCTCGCGGCGCGCGCCTTCGAGGGGCGCGGGCTCGCCGCGGGCGACGACGTCGGGGACGGCGGCCCGCCGCCCGCGGCCGCGCCGATACTCATACAGAGAAAGAAGGAGCTGGAACAGGCGCACCTCATCCTGGCAGCGCCGTTCCCCTCGGGCCGCAGCGCCGACCGTTACGCGGCGGGGCTGTTAAGCTCGATAATCGGCGGCGGGACTTCCAGCCGGCTCTGGCAGCGCGTGCGCGAGGAGCGCGGCCTCGCATACTCGGTCGGGGCCGCGGCGAGCCACTTCACCGACGCGGGCGTCTTCCAGATTTACGCGGGTACCTCGCCCGAACAGTTGGACGAAGTCCTAGACCTCGCGCTCGCGGAGCTTCGCCGCGCCGTGCGCGAGCCCGTGGGCGAAGACGAGCTGCGGCTCGTGAAGGATCAGGCCGTCGCCTCGATACTGCTCGGGTTGGAATCCACGAGCGCGCGCGCCGGGTCGTTAGCGCGCCAGGAGATTTTCCACGGGCGCCGCATCCCGCCCGACGAGGTCATCGCGCGCATCGAGGCCGTCACGCCCGACGACCTGCAAAGGCTCGCGCGCGAGTTCTTCAAGACCGAGTCGCTCGCACTCGGCGCCCTCGGCGACCTGAACGGCTTCAAGGTCGAGCGCGCGCGGCTCGAAGTCTGAACGGGAGGCGGAGGATGAAGGCCCTGCTGACGACCATCGCGCTGTGCGCCCTCGCCGCGGCCCAGAGCGGCGCGGCGGCGGGCGGCGTTGAGGTCGTCGGCTTCGACTGGAAGTACGACGGCTACCTGCCGGTCGAGACCGTGAGGAACAGCAAGTCTGCCACCTCGACGCGCGTCAGGCGCGGCACCGACTACGTCTTCAAGTACAGGGCGCAGGCGACCGTTAAAAACGCGGGCGCGAAGGCGGTCAAGGCCGTCGAGTGGGACTTCGTCTTCTCCGAGGCCGAGGGCGGCAGGGAGCTGAAGCGGTACAAACTGCGCTCGAAGCAGCAGGTGAGGCCGGGCGCGACGGCCCTCTTGAGCGAGGACGTTTTCATCAAGCCGGAGGAGAGCACCCGCCACATAAGCGACGGGCGCCGCTCGGTCTCCGTCACGCGCGTAGAATTCTCGGACGGCTCCGAGTGGCGCGCAGAGGGTAAGCGCTGATGAGGCTGACGGTGCTCGGGAGCGGCTCGACGGGCAACGCGCTGCTCATCTGCGCGGGCGGGACGCGCGTGCTCGTTGACGCGGGCCTGAGCGCTAGGGAGACGGCGCGGCGCCTCGCGCTCGTGGGCGAGGACGTCGCGCGCCTCGACGGCGTGATCGTCACGCACGAGCACGGAGACCACGCGGGCGGCCTCCGCGTCCTTTTGAAGAGCCTCGCGTGCCCGGTCTTCATCTCCGGCGCGACGCGCGACGCCTACATACGCGAGCGCGTCCACAACTCCTCCGACGAGGCCCGCAAGCGCGCAGACGCCCTGCGCGACCGCACGGAGGAAATCTCTTCGAGCCAGGACTTCCGCATCGGCGAGATTGACTTCCACCCCTTCACGGTCCCGCACGACGCCGCAGACAACTTCGGCTTCACGGCCACGCACCGCGGCGTGAAGGTGGCGACGCTGATGGACTTCGGCTGCGTGACGACGCTGGTCGCCGAGCAGCTCAAGGGCTGCTCGGCAATCGTCATCGAGTCGAACCACAGCCGCGACATGCTCAAGGCATGCCCCGTCTATCCGTGGGAGCTCAAGCAGCGGATACTGTCGCGCACCGGCCACCTCTCGAACGAGGACGTGGCCGACTGGCTGCGCGAGAGCTTCGACGGCTCGGCCGCCCACATCGTGCTCGCGCACCTCTCTCAGCGCGCCAACAACCCGCACGTCGCCAAGCTCTCGGCCGAGATGGCGCTCTCGGAGCGCGGCGGCCTCTTCAAGTCGGCCGCACAGGTCACGCTCTCGCACCCGAAAGAGCCGACGCCGTGGATAGAGCTGTGAAGGCAGAAGGCGGAAGGCAAAGGACGGAAGGCGAAAGGCGGGAGGCGGGAGGCAGGTTCAATCGCCCGCGCGCTGCCTTCTGCCTTCTGCTTTCCGCCTTCCTGCTTTCGGGCTGCGCCGAAGAGCGGCGCCCGATACCGGGCGGGGCGCAGGAGACGATTGACCGCGTGACGGAGGACATCGCCGCCGGCCGGCACGACAAAGTTTACGAGGAGGCGGCGCCCGAGTGGCGCGGGGCCGTCGGGGCGGAGGAGCACGGCAGGATTCTGGAGCGCGTGCGCGAGCGGCTCGGCGCCGTGCGCGGCCGCACGCTCCACACGGGGCGCGAGCAGCAGAGCGCGAGCGCGCCTCTCTCGGGCCACACGCTGGAGCTTACGTACCAGACCAGCTTCGAGCGCGGCGACGCCACCGAGCGCTTCACCCTCGTCGAGCGCGAAGGCCGCTGGCTGCTCGCCGGCTACTTCGTCAGCGCCGAGGCGCTCAAATGAGTTCCTGACTTTATGATCGAACGCTACACGCTGCCCGAGATGGGCGCGCTCTGGTCGGAGCGGAACAAGTTCGAGAAGTGGTTGGAGGTGGAGCTGGCCGTCTGCGAGGCCCACGCCGAGATGGGGACGATACCGCGCGAGGCCGTCGAAGAGATTAAAGGCCGCGCCGCCTTCACCGTCGAGCGCATCCGCGAGATAGAGAAGACGACCGACCACGACGTCATCGCCTTCACCACCGCCCTGGCCGAATCCATCGGCGAGCCCGCGCGCTTCGTGCACTACGGCCTGACCTCCTCGGACGTGGTGGACACGGCCAACGCCCTCCTGCTCCGCGACGCCTGCGGCCTCCTGCTCGACAAACTCGACGCTCTGGCCTCCGTTCTGCGCCGCCGCGCCTTCGAGTTCCGCAGGACGCCCCAGATCGGCCGCACGCACGGCGTCCACGCCGAGCCGACATCCTTCGGCCTGACCTTCGCCCTCTGGTTCGACGAGACGCGCCGCAACCGCGCGCGTCTCGAACGCGCGCGCGAGGTCGTGTCCACGGGGAAGATAAGCGGCGCCGTCGGCGCGTTCGCGCACTTGGACCCGGAAGTGGAAGAGAGGGTCTGCGCGCGGCTGGGATTGAAGGCGGCGCCCGTCTCCACGCAGGTCATACAGCGCGACGTTTACGCCGAGTACCTTACGACGCTCGCCATCGTCGCGTCGTCGCTTGAAAAATTCGCGCTGCAAGTCCGCCACTGGCAGAGGACGGAGGTGCGCGAGGCAGAGGAGCGCTTCCGCGCGGGCCAGAAGGGCTCCTCGGCGATGCCGCACAAGCGCAACCCGATTCTGTCGGAGCGCATCTGCGGCATGGCGCGCGTCGTGCGCGGCTACGCGGTCGTCGGGCTAGAAGACGTCGCGCTCTGGCACGAGCGAGACATCTCCCACTCCTCGGCCGAGCGCGTCGTGCTGCCCGACGCCTCCATCGCGCTCGACTACATGCTCGCTAAGACGGCCTCGCTCCTCGACAATCTCGTCGTCTATCCCGAGAGGATGCTTGAGAATTTGAACCTGACGCGGGGGCTCGTCTTCAGCGGGCAGTTGCTTCTGGCGCTCACGCGGGCGGGCGTCTCTCGCGAGGAGGCTTACGCCTGGGTTCAGCGCAACGCCATGCGGGCGTGGGACGAGGGCGGCGACTTCCGCGCGCTCGTGCTCGATGACGCGGACATCACGGCCCGGCTCGGGCGCGACGCCGCCGCGCGGGTCTTCTCGCTCGAAACCTACCTGCGGAACGTTGACGCCGTGTTCCGGCGGGTGTTCGGAGAAAGCGAAGGGTGACGAGTCGCAGTCAACTCATCACCCTTCGCTTTGCCACCGCTTCGGCCGTTACTTCGTGAACTTCTCGGCGAGGCTGCCGACGATGGGCAGCTTGAACGTCTGGCCCTGGTAGGACTTGACGGCGGCGTAGATGAGGCAGCCGAGGTGCGCCAGCACCAGCAGCAGGAAGAGCAGCGTCCAGAGCAGCCCCGAGATTGCCGCGAGCGTCTCGGAGGCGAAGGCCAGCGCGATGCTTATGATCGTGAGCACGATGCTCAGCACGACGAAGGTGACGGTGGCGAGGGCGGCGTAGAGCACGGACTGTATGGCGTGGAACCGGACGAAGCGGTTGTCCTTCTCTATGAAGATGAGGACGAGCGCGAGCAGCCCCACGATGTAGCCGATGGCGGCGGCGACGTTGCCGTCGAGCCCTATGCTCGACTTGCCGACGGCGCTGCCGGGGGGGCCGCCGTAGTTGGGGTTTTGCATCTTGTTTAAGACTTCTCCTTTGCTTGAAAATTCTGCCGGCGCGGGGCGGCGCGCCTCTCTTTGCGCGCGGCCCTCCGGCCTGCTAAAAGTTGTGCGCGTGCATGCGTCTTTCGGGCGCGGGCATCTTATGCGAACGCCCGCGCTAAAGCAACAAACTTCTTCCCTGCGCGCGCGGGGCCGAGGAGGGGACATTTGAGGGCTAAAGTTTACGTCACACTAAAGCGCGGCGTGCTCGACCCGCAGGGCAAGGCCATCCACCACTCCGTCGAGCTGATGGGCTACGAGGGCGTGCGCGACGTGCGGCAGGGCAAGTTCTTCGAGATAGCGCTCGACGACCGGCTCGGCGACGAGGCCGCCCGCGACGCGGCCGAGCGCATGGCGAAGGACGTTCTATCCAACCCCGTCATCGAAGACTTCCGCGTGGAGATAGAGAGATGAAATTCGGCGTGATCGTCTTCCCCGGCTCAAACTGCGACCACGACGCCTACCACGTCGTCTCCAAGCACGTCGGCCAGCCCGTTGACTTCGTCTGGCACCGCGAGACGGACCTCTCCGGCTACGACGCCGTCATAATCCCCGGCGGCTTCTCCTACGGCGACTACCTGCGCGCGGGTGCGCTCGCCCGATTCTCACCCGTCATGGCGTCGGTCAAGGAGTTCGCCGCGCGCGGCGGCTTAGTCCTCGGCATCTGCAACGGCTTCCAGATTCTCTGCGAGTCGGGCCTTCTGCCCGGCGCTTTGATACGCAACAAAGAGCTCCACTTCATCTGCCAGCACGTCCACGTCCGCGTCGAGACGACCGAGACGCCCTTCACCCACAGGCTTAAGGCCGGCGAGGTGCTCCACCTCCCCATCGCGCACGCCGAGGGCAACTACGTCTGCGACGACGAGACCTACTGCGAACTCGTGAGGGAAGACCGCATCGTCTTCCGCTACTCGGACGCCGCCGGCGAGCTCAAGGGCGAGGCGAACCTCAACGGCTCGCGCGACCACATCGCGGGCATCTGCTCGCGCGGGCGGAACGTGCTGGGGCTCATGCCGCACCCGGAGCGCGCGTGCGAAGAGCTGCTCGGCTCCTCGGACGGTCTCGGCCTCTTCGGCTCTCTCGCCGCCACGCTCGCCGCGCAGGCCTGACGCGCGAAATACCTGTTGACTTCCCGCCCGGCCGGGACATATCTTGCCGCCGTCTCGAAGAGCCGTCCTCGCGGGCGACGCACGCCCGCGCGCCTCTACCGACCTGCCTTTCACGTCCGAACAAAGGGGGCGCCGTTCTCACGAAGGGGCCTCGCTTCCCTCAGAAGCAAACAGCTTTCCCGCTCGTCTCGAAAGGAGGAAACGTCTATGGAGTACCTTTTCTGGGCGCTCGCCGGCTGGTGCGGCACGCCGTGGCGGAGGCGTTGGCCCTGGCCTTGGCCCCCCGGCCCCGACCCGGACCCGCGCGGGCCGCATCCCGAGCCGTGGGGGCCGAGCCCTGACCCGTGGATAATCATTAAAGTCCTGGGAATCGTGGGCGGCATCGTCGGCGGGATAATTTTCGACCGCGTCTTCGACGGCACGCCGCTGCCCGCGCGCTCCGTCGGCTGGATGGCGGCGACCAGCTTCGGCGCGCTCATCGTCGGGCGCGTCGTCTCGGAGGTCGGCAGCCTAGTCATCCCGTCCGGCGCCCGCGCCAACACCCGCGGCTGAAGGTCGCGCCCCGCGCGTCTGCGGGAAGAGAGGGCCGTGCCTGCAGGCGCGGCCCTCTCTTATTCGTGTCCGGCCGTCGCGTGTAAAGTTTGTGTAAAACCTGCGGCGCGCAACTTGGAACTCGGGGCGCGCTCGGTTAAGCTCTCGGCGAAGATTACCGAAAGGAGTTCCCTGAAAGTTTATGAAGAGGCTATACGCCGCCGCGCTGCTCGCCGCCCTTTCGCTCACGGCCCTTCCCTTAGCCGCCGCCCCGCACGCCGCCGCCGACGAGACTGCCGCGGCCAAGCTCGCCATCGGCTCGACGATCGAAGACTTCAAGCTGCCGGACGCGGACGGCAAGGAGCACTCGCTCTCGTCGCTCAAGGGCGCGAAGGGGACTGTGATCATCTTCGTCTCGACGGACTGTCCGGTCTCGAACGCCTACAACGAGCGCATGGAGAAGCTCGCCACGGACTACAAGTCGCGCGGCATAAGCGTCATCGGCATCAACTCGAACGCGACCGAGACGGCCTCGCAGGTCAAAGAGCACGCCGCCGCGAGGGGGCTCACGTTCCCGATACTCAAGGACGCCGGCAACCGCGTAGCCGACCGCCTGCAGGCGCGCGCCACGCCCGAAGCTTACGTGCTCGACGCCTCTAACAAGCTCGCCTACCGCGGCCGCATAGACAACTCGCGCGACGGCAAGTCCATAACTTCGAGCGAGCTGCGCGACGCGCTCGAAGCCATACTCGCCGGCCGCCCCGTCGAGAAGACCGAGGTGTCGGCCTTCGGCTGCTCCATCAAGCGCGTCTAGGGGCGGCCGCACGGCATGATGAAGTCACCGCTCCTGTCGTCAACGTCGCTGCTGCTGCTCGGCGCCGCCCTCGTCTTAGGTGGGGGCGGCGCCTCGGCGCAGAAGGCCGGCGCGCCGGGGCAGGGCGCGAAGCCCGCTCCCGCCTCGCCCGCCCCGAAGGCGAAGGTCGAGGAGATTAAGGAGGCCGGCCTCAAGTCGCTGCTCGAGCGCGGCCCGGCCGCGGGGCGCCCGCTGCTCGTGAACTTCTGGGCGACGTGGTGCGTGCCGTGCCGCGAGGAGTTCCCCGACCTCGTTAAAATCAGGGAGCACTACCCGACAGAGGCGCTCGACTTCGTGCTCGTCTCCTTGGACGACGCCTCCGACATCGCAACGACCGTCCCCGAGTTCATCGAGAGCATGCGCGCCTCGCACATGCCCTCATACCTCCTGAACGCCGACGACCCCAACGCCGCCATCAACCTCGTTGACCCCGGCTGGCGCGGCGAGTTGCCCGCGACCTTCCTCTTCGACCGCCAGGGCAAACTGACATTCAAGCACATGGGCCGCGTAAAGCCGCCCGAGCTTCGGGCCGCAATCGAGCAGGCCATCGCCGCGAAGCCGCAGGAGCCGGCCGCACAGCCGTAGGCGTCACCCGCCTCGAACCTCGTCAAAATAGATCGAAGAACCAGCCGTAGAGCGCCCGGCCCGCGGCGGGCCAGAGGCTGAAGAGCACGTAGGAGAGGAGCGCGAGGCCCGCGTTCGTGAGCCTGTAGATGTGGCCCATGTAGAGCGCGCCGACCGAGACCAGCGCGGCGTAGCAGGAGAGGAGCCCCACGAAGTAGAGCGCCGCCGCGGCCCAGACGGTAGCGCCCGCCGTGTGGCCCCGGACGGTGAGCGCTGCGAAGGCAGACCAGCCGACTTGCAGGAAGCCGCTCACCGCGAGGCCCGAAATCACGTAGGCGTCCGGGTGAGAGTACAAGTCCATGCGGAAGTAGCGCTGTGCCAGCAGGAGCGCCGCGGCCGTCAGGTACAGTACGACCAGGAAGAGCCAGTAGCCCTTGGCGAAGCTCCAGACCGCCCACGCCCTGCCCGCGGGCAAGAGCAGCAGCGTGCTCAGCAACACGAACGCGAGGAACACCATCCCCGCGAAGAAGGCTTCAAAGACCTCCTTCTGATCCTCGTGCAGAATCCACCTGCCGAACTCTCCCATAGGTCTCAAAACCCCCGGCCGCGCTGCCCCGGCCCGCGTATTCTACTGCGCCGCGCGCGCGAAGATAAGGCGGAGGGAGTTTCACCCCGCCGCCGCGTTTGAAGAAAACGGCGCGCGCCTTTATCCTGTCCTGTCCTTTCATCCGTTACGAGGGCAATCATCGCTCCCAAAATGAAGTCTGAAGTAATCACGCCGGAAGTCGTGGCCGCGCACAACCTGACGCCGGAGGAGTACGCGCGCATCCGAGAGCTTTTGGGGCGCGAGCCGACGTTCGTCGAGCTGGGCGTCTTCTCCGTGATGTGGTCGGAGCACTGCTCTTACAAGTCTTCGCGCGCGCACCTGCGGAGGCTCCCGACCGAGGGGCCGCGCGTCATAGTGCCTCCGGGCGAGAACGCTGGCGTGGTTGACGTGGGCGACGGCTGGTGCGCCGCCTTCAAGGTCGAGTCGCACAACCACCCGTCCTTCATCGAGCCGTTCCAGGGCGCGGCCACCGGCGTCGGCGGCATCCTCCGCGACATCTTCACGATGGGAGCGCGCCCCGTCGCCTCGATGAACTCTCTGCGCTTCGGCACGCTCTCGCACCCCGCGCACGGCCGGCGCAACCGCGCGCTGCTCGCGGGCGTCGTCGCGGGCATCGCGCACTACGGCAACGCCTTCGGCGTGGCTACCGTCGGCGGCGAGGTCGTCTTCGACGACGCCTACTCCTTAAACCCCCTCGTCAACGCCTTCGCGCTCGGCCTCGTGCGCCACGACCAGATCTTCTTCGGCAAGGCCGCAGGAGTAGGCAACCCCGTGCTCTACGTCGGCGCCAAGACCGGAAGAGACGGCATACACGGCGCGACGATGGCCTCGGCCGAGTTCGACGAAGAGGCGCTCGAGAAGCGCCCGACCGTGCAGGTCGGCGACCCCTTCCTCGAAAAGCTTCTGCTCGAAGCCTGCCTCGAAGCCATGCGCAGCGGCGCCGTCGCAGGCATACAGGACATGGGCGCGGCGGGACTGACCTCTTCGTCGTGCGAGATGGCGGCGCGCGCCGGCAACGGCATCGAGCTAGACCTCTCGCTCGTGCCGCAGCGCGAGGAGGGGATGACCCCTTACGAGATAATGCTTTCGGAGTCGCAGGAGCGCATGCTCATCGTCGCTCACGGCGGGCGCGAGCGGCAGGTCGTTGACATCTTCCGCAAGTGGGACTTGGACGCCGTCGTCATCGGCCGCGTGACGGGTACGGGCAGCGTCGTCGTCATACACGGCGGCGAGCGCGTGGCCGACATACCCGCGCGCTTTTTGACGGACGAGGCGCCGCGCTACGAGCGGCCCATGCGCGCCCCCGTGCGCGTCGCCGGGACAGACAGCCAGGTGCCTGCCGCCGGCGGAGAAGTGCCGGCCAACGCTTCAGTCGTCAACGCCGACGAGCTCGACGAAGTCCTAGAAGCGCCGAGCACGGTGGTCGCGGGCGCGGGTCACGACGAAGCGCTGCGCCGCCTGCTCGCCTCGCCCAACGTCGCGTCGAAGGAGTGGGTCTATCGCCAGTACGACCACATGGTTCGGACGAACACGGCGGTGCTTCCGGGCGCGGACGCCGCCGTCGTTCGCATAAAGGAGACGCGCCGCGCGCTCGCCATGTGCCTGGACGGGAACGGCCGCTACTGCGCCGTGAGCCCGCGCGAGGGGGCGCGGCTCGTCGTGGCGGAGGCCGCGCGCAACGTCGTCTGCGTCGGCGCCCGCCCGCTCGCGATAACGAACTGCCTGAACTTCGCGTCGCCCGAGCGGCCCGAAGTGATGTGGTCTTTCTCCGAGGTCGTTGACGGCATGGCCGAGGCGTGCCGCGCGCTTGGCACGCCCGTGGTCTCCGGCAACGTCTCCTTCTACAACGAGACCGAGGGGCGCGGCATACACCCCACGCCCGTCGTCGGCATGGTCGGGCTGGTCGAGGACGTTCGGCGCGTCGTCACTCAAGGGTTCAAGCGCGAGGGGCAACTG
>DASPKR010000019.1:0-2240 GCA_035627975.1 Pyrinomonadaceae bacterium
CTTCGCGGCGGTCGCGGAGGGTGCGGCCGACTTGGCGCTCGCACCCGTGGAAAACAGCCTCGCCGGGACGGTGCATCAGACTTACGACCTTCTGCTCGAAAGCCGTCTGACGATCACGGCGGAAGTCATACACCCCATCAGTCACAACCTGATCGGCTGCTCCGGCGCGACCATTGAGTCCGTCCGGGCGGTCGAGTCGCACCCGGTAGCTCTCGCGCAGTGCGAGCGGTTCTTCGCCGCCAACCCGCACGTCCGCCGCGTGCCGAGCGACGACACCGCCGCGAGTGTGCGCCGCGTCGTCGAGCGTGGCGACCCGACGCGCGCCGCCATCGCGGGCGCTCGCGCCGCGAGGCTCTACGGCGGCATTACCTTGCGAGCGCGGCTCGAAGACCACCGCGAGAACTACACGCGCTTCCTTCTGCTCGCCCCGTCGCCGCCGCAGAGCGACGAGCGGGCCGACAAGCTCTCTCTCGTGGTGCGACTGCGACATCGGCCCGGCGCTCTCTACGCCGCGCTCGAACCGCTCGCGCGCCGCGGCATAGACCTGCTCAAGATCGAGAGCCGCCCCGTCCGAGGCGAGCCGTGGCAGTACCGCTTTTACCTCGACCTCCGGGCCGCGGCCGGCGAGCCGCGCGTCGTCGAGGCGCTCGCCGAGCTACGCCGGCACGCTGAGGAAGTGCGCGTCCTTGGCTGCTACCCTTCGGCGCGGGCGGCGGCCTCCGAACCCGAACTCACACGACTGAAATAAAGTAAGGAGAGGCTTTTCGTTTATGGTCATCACAATGTCGGCACACGCTTCCGCGGATGAAGTCAGCCACGTTGTCGGGCGCGTCAACGAGTGCGGCTACAAGGCGCACGTCATACGCGGGGCGTCACGCACGGTCATCGGCGCGGTGGGAAGCAACGGCCGTCGCAACGAGCTTGAGGCGCTAAGGGCCGCGCCCGGCGTCGAGTCGGTCGTCCCCATCGTACAGCCGTATAAGCTCGTCAGCTGGGAGCTGAGGCCGGAGCGCACGATTGTGGGCGTGGGCGGCGTGCCAATCGGCGGGCGCGGCGCGGTGGTCATCGCAGGCCCCTGCTCGGTCGAGTCGCGCGAGCAGTTATTCGAGACTGCTCGCGCGGTGAGGCGTGCCGGCGCTTCGATGCTGCGCGGCGGCGCGTACAAGCCGCGTACTTCGCCTTACGACTTTCAGGGTCTCGGCATAGACGCCCTGCGCCTTTTGCAGGAAGCGAGTCGTGAGACGGGGCTGCCGGTCGTCACGGAGGTGATGAGTGAGACGGATGTCGAGTTGGTCGCCGAGCACGCGGACATGCTGCAAGTCGGCGCACGCAACATGCAGAACTTTGCGCTGCTCCGGCGTCTCGCGCGAACGCCGCGCCCGGTGCTTCTGAAGCGCGGCCCTTCGGCGACGATCAAGGAGTGGCTGCTGGCTGCCGAGTACCTGCTCGCAGGCGGCAACCCCGACGTCGTGCTCTGCGAGCGCGGCATCAAGACCTTCGAGACGGAGACGCGCAACACGCTCGACCTTGCGGCCGTCGCGCTTGTGCGCGAAGTCTCGCACCTGCCCGTAGTCGTTGACCCGTCGCACGCCACAGGCCGCCGCGACCTCGTTCCGGCGGCCGCGCGCGCGGCCCTCGCCGTCGGCGCCGACGGCCTGATGGTCGAAGTCCACCCACGCCCCGAGCGCGCCCTCTCGGACGGCCCGCAGTCGCTAGACCTCGAAGGCTTCGCACGGATGATGGAGAGCTTCGACGAGCCGCCACGAAGGGTCGCGCGCCCGGCCGCGATACTTACGCGAGACGCGTGCCCGCCGCACGCAGCCTACGACGAGGCGTGCGAACTCGTCTGAGTTGCCGCCGACGGAGTGTCAGCGGCGCGCATCCATCTCAAGCCAGCGCGGGCGGCGGGCCTCGAAGGCGGCGATGTCGTCTTCACGGAGCAGTGTCAGCCCCATCTCGTCGAGGCCTTCGAGCAGGCAGCGGCGACGGAACTCGTCCATCTCGAAGCGCGCGGAGAAGCCCTCGCCGTCTCGAACCTCACAGCGTTCGAGGTCAACCGTCACGCCGTAGCCCTCCGTTTCGCGCGCACGCCGCGCAAGCTCCGCCACCTGCTCGTCCGTCAACTCGACCGGCGCGATGCCGTTCTTCACGCAGTTGTTCGCGAAGATGTCGGCGAACGACGGCGCGATGACGGCGCGGAAGCCGTAGTCGAGGAGCGCCCACGGCGCGTGCTCGCGCGA
>DASPKR010000020.1:0-5382 GCA_035627975.1 Pyrinomonadaceae bacterium
GCCGTCGCGTTCGGCGCCGTGATGAATCACTTCGACGTGCTGCGGGAGGAGATAGCGCGCGAGGGCGGCTCGATTGTGAAGACGCTCGGCGACGCCGTCATGGCCGTCTCTAAGCGGGCGACCTCGTCGGCGTCGAAGTCGCGCAGGCTCGTGCTGCGCGGGCCGTAGAGGTCGAAGGCGGCCCAGGCGAGCAGCGCGAGCAGAAGGGCCGCGGCCACTTTGGGCCAGCGCCTCCGTCGGCTCGTGGCGGGCGCGGCAGTCGTCGCCGGGGCTATCGTCGTTGTCGTCGTGCTCATCGTTCGCCTCCACTCCTCGTCACGCGCCAGAGCCTGAAGCGCTCGCCGTCGAAGCCCTTGAGGTTGGTTTCGAGCGGCTCGACGCGGAAGCCGCCCGCCTCTTCGCCTAAAAGCTCTGCGACCGCCGGGTCGCGCCGCACGTCTTCGGTGATGACGCAGTCGCTGCCCGTCGAGAGCGGCTCAAGCCGCGCCGCGATGTTGACGTGCGAGCCGAAGTAGTCGAGCCGCCCGTTGAGCGTGACGGCGATGCAGGGGCCTGCGTGTATGCCGGCCTTGAGCACTAGAGGGCGCACGCCCGCAGGGGGCGAGGCGAGCGCCGCCTGCGCGCGCGTGATTGCGAGGAGCGCCGGCGCGGGCCGGGGGAAGACGGCCATGACGGCGTCGCCGAGCGTCTTCACAATCGAGCCGCCCTCGCGCGCTATCTCCTCCCGCAGCACGTCGAAGTGATTCATCACGGCGCCGAACGCGACGGCGTCGCCTATCTCTCGGTAGAGGCGCGTCGAGTCGCGCAGGTCTGTGAAGAGGACGGTCATCTGCCCGACGTTTATCCGGTCGCCGGGCCTGAGCGCTTCGGTCGCGAAGAGGTCTCGGAAGAGCTGAAGCGCCGTCACCTCCGCGGCCGTCGCCGCCTGGTCGCCCCACGCCGCCCGCTCGATGATGAAGAGCTGCTCGTCGTCGGTCGCGTTCTCTAGCGAGAGCGCGGGGGCCGTGCCGACGCGCGGCTCTTCGTCGGGCCAGCCGCCGGCCTCGGCGCGGAGCGTGGCCGAGGGCGCCCCGTCGCGCGTGACGAGAAGGCTGAGCGCGCCCGGCAGGCTCATCGCGCGCAGGCGGTAGTGGCCCTCTTCGAGAGCGGGCGCGACTTCGCGCCGGCCGCCGGCAGGGATGAGCTGCTGCACGGCGACGTGCGGCGTCACCTGCGGCCCTCCGACGCAGAACTCGCGCGCCTCGACCCGTCGCACGGCCGGGTTAGGGCGGAAGACGACCTCGACGGAGCGGTCGAAGTTCGCTGTGAAGTCTATACGGCAGGTGTCGCAGTGCTGCTCGGCGCGCACGTCGCTGAGCGAGGCGGCCGACTGCGCCGCGCCGCGGCACATGGGGCAGAGAAGCTCCCAGCGCAGATCGAGCATCCCCGAGCGCGTGGCTCGGAGGCACAGCTCCAAAACGTCGCGGCGGCGCTCGCCCCAGGCGTCTGCGAGCGCGTAAGGGCGCACGCGCGAGAGCGAAAGCTCGTCCGCCTCCGTCACCTCTTCGGCGAGCAGCGCGACGAGGTTGGGAGGAGCGCCGTCCGCGACGAGTTTTTGACGGAGCGAATTGAGGAGCGTGCGCTCGGGCAAGGGGCTTGATGTCGAGGCGGCGGCGCCGCGCGGGCGCTCGTCGCGCGAGGCGCGCTCGTCGTAGCGTCGGAAGACTTCGGCGAACTTGCGGGCCGAGATGAGCCCGACCTGGATGGGGATGACGGCGCGGCCGAGCGCGCCACGCGGCGCGGCCCACACCTGATAGACGAGGCGCGTGCCGCCGCCCTCGCGCGCGGCGAGCTCGACCGAGATGCGCGCCTCTGCGACGGGGCCGCTCTTGTACCTCCGCACGACGCCGAAGCGGAAGGGGCGAACCCACTCGAACGGCTCCTCCTCCCACTCGACCCTGACGCCGAGCTTCGAGAAGCGCAGGCGCCTGCGGGCATTCTTTGTTTCGGCGGTGGCGCCGCCGTCTCGCTCGCGCCCGAGCAGGCCGGGGAGTCCCGCGTCGCGGTTGAAGCGGTTCGTGTCGGCGATGAGCGGCCAGAGCGCCCGCGGGCTCGCCGCAAGCTCATACTCCCAGCGGTAGTGAAACTCTTTCTTGCGTCGCACGGCGGAAAGTCTCAGGCCCGCGCCGCGGGCGCCCACATTCTTCCCGCGCGCCGCCGACGAGTCAATAACATTCTCCGAGACGTTCACGGCCACGCCTTCAACTACGCCCGAGCGGCTCGTAGCGGATTCGCAAGCCGGCACGCGAGCGATAAAAGTTAATGACAGCGCGGCCTTCATCTGCTAGGTTGTGGCCGCAGTCGCAAATCGCACATCGAAGGAGACTCAAGGAATGGCCGCAAGGAAATCCGGGAAGAAGTCGTCTAAGAAGGGCGGCGGCAGCAAGGGGGGGGCGAAGCGCGGGGCGGGCTCGTCGGGCGGGTCGAAGAAGGGGTCGGCCGGCGGCTCAAAGAAGTCTGCGTCGAAGAAGGGCGGGGGCAAGAAGGGCGGAGCGTCGCGGAAGGGCGGCTCGAAGAAGTCCGGCTCGAAGCGCGGCGGCTCGAAGGTTCTGAGCAAGGCTAAGAAGATTGCGGGCGACGTGCTGAGCAGCGCGGCGATCGGCGCCCTCATCGGCGCCGTCAAGAGCAGCGCCGACGAGCTTGAGAGCGCGGCCGGTAAAGAAGGCCAGCCCGGCGGTCGGAAGGGCGGCAAGTCCGGCGGCGGTCGAAAATAAAAGGACGGGCGTTAGTGAGCAGGCGGCGGGCTCGGCGCTCCCGTCCGGCATCCTCTTAAGAGCCGACGCGCGGAGCGCCCCGAGCCCGCCTCTCACGTCACTCTTTCCTGCGCTTGAAGAAGATGGCCGTCGGCGTGCCGCCGGGGCCTGACTGCCTGACTTCGAGCGGGCCTTCGCCGACCATCTCCCAGCCCTCATCGCCCATCCTGCTCAGCGCCTTCGCCTGCGCGCTCTCGGTGACGCCCGCCTCGACGGTAAAGACCTGCGCGCCGGAGCCGCGGAAGTACGCAATCCAATATGTGCCGCCCCGCGGCGAGCCTACGAACTGGGCCTTAGTGACGGCGGCGTATTCCCACCTGCGCTCTTCCTCCGCGCGTGCGGGCTCGCGAGCCTCGGCGACCCTCGCCGCCCAAAGCCCGTCGCCGAGTGCTCGGCCCGCAAGCCCCGCGGCGAGCGCGAGGGCTATCGTCAAGGCGTAATGTCTTGGTCTCATTCGTCGGCCTCACTTCGTTGGAATCTCGCGGGCGCGTCGCCCAAAGGCCGGGCCGCGCGCGGTCGGAGGACTATAACACCGCCCGCGACACTTATAACCCGCGCCCGCATACACGCCCGCCGCGGCCGTCAGTTCCGGCCGTTCGGCGAGTGCGGGTTGAAAACGGGGACGGGCGGCCGGCGTGGCCTTCAGGCGAGCGATGAAGTCTTGCCGCCGGAGAGGAGCATCTTCATAAGCTTCTTCAGGCGGTCGAAGTCAATGGGCTTAGTGAGGTATCCGTTGAAGCCGGCGTCGTATGCGGCCTGGCGGAAGCCTTCCGTGTCGAAGGCCGTGAGCGCGATGACGGGCACGTCCTGAAGCTCCGCCTGTTCGCGTATGTGCCGCGTCGCCGCAAGCCCGTCCTGCTGCGGCATGGCTATGTCCATGAGTATGAGGTCGGGGCGCGCGAGCTTGGCGACGCTCAACGCGTCCTCCCCGTTCGTCGCCGTCACAACCCGGTAGCCCATGTCCTGTAGCGACAGGCTTATCAGAATGATGTTATCGCTCACGTCGTCAACAACCAGGATGGTCTTGCCGCCGTCTTTCGCCTCCGCCGGGCTGTCGGTCAAACTCTCCGTCATGTAGGGCATTATTACTCTTATCCTCCGTAAGACCAAAACAAAACGCGCACGTCTGACAAAAGTCGGGGTTCGGCTGCGCTCTCCCCTTCACAGCCGAACCCCGACTTTGTGCTCCCCGATGCTAGACCGGGAATCAGTCTCTTACGCGAGACGCCATGAGAGATAACAACCCGCGTGCCACGGCCCTCGCCGCGGGGCTTGACCCGGAAAGCAGAACTTTCCTGGCCTTTTAATCAGAGACAGTTGAGGCCGAGCATTTCGGCCCGCAGTGGCCTTACGAAATGGTAGGCGGCGTGAACGAAAAGGGGCGCGGGAGGTTTGAAGGAGAGGGGTTTACTAGAGCATGTACGTCCAGCTCTCTTGCCCGTTGATCATCACGACGATACGCACGCCCGCGCCTTTGAGCGCCTCGCGGACGCGGCGGTTGCCAATCACTTGGTTGCCTGCCTCGCGCGTGAGCGTAGCGCCCGAGAGCGAAAGCGTCGAAGTCTGCGCGTCGCCGCTCACCGACGCGTGAACCTTATGCCCGCGCGCGCCCAACCCGCGCGTCACCTCGGAGACGGCTGCCTCGCGCGACATGACGGGCGGGCTCGCGTGCGGCTGCGGCGCCGCGGCTTGTGTCGGCTCGGGCGAGGCGGGCGAAAGACTGACACCTGCAACCGTCGCCGTCGCGCCCGCGGACGAATTTGACGACGCGACGGGCGGAACAGCCTGCCCGCCTTGCGGCGCGGTGTTGTCCGTCCGCCCCGCTATCTGTGCGGCCTGAATGCCTTGTGGCGCCAAACTGCTGAGCATTGGTGCGCTGGGCGACGAGGCCGGGTTGATCTGCCCCGCCGCAGGGGCTTTCGCCTCGGCTCGCTGTGTAGCCGTTGGCGACCCGGCTGTAATCGGCTGCTGTCCCTGTGATTTAGCGACTGTCCCGCCTACAGACTGTCCCCCCGCATCGGCCTCCTCGCGCGCAAGCCTGAACTCGTACCAGACTCCGCCCAGCGCCCAAACGCACAGGAAAGTCGCCACACCGGCCAGCATCCACACGGTCGAGACGTGGAGGCTGCCCACGACGGGGAAGTGGTAATAGAGTCGGAAAGCCTTCCCGCGCCGGCCTCGCCGGCCGCGGTCGGAGATAAGTATAAGGACTAGCGCCAGCAAAATCCCCAGCGGGCCGGTCAGAATGCCTAGAAGAAGGCCGAGCCCCCGGCTCCAACCGTGCTCCCGAAACATCCAGACGGTAATCAGGCAGGGGATTACGGCCCAGAAAAGGATTGTGAGCAGAATGACCAGTTCCATATGCGACGGGCGAGGGGCGAGAAAACGGCAGACCACTTTTACCACACATTTCCGCCGCACAGTCACCGTTTTCTTCAAAGGGGCCGCCCACAACGCCCGCGGGCGCAAGCCACAACCGACCGTCGTGGCGACTGACGGCGCTGCTCACCCGGTTTTGTAAAAAAATAGCCGAGAAAAGCGCGCGTGTGGACGCCGAAACTTGACAAGTCTGGTAAGTCTTTGATATTTC
>DASPKR010000021.1:0-2233 GCA_035627975.1 Pyrinomonadaceae bacterium
CGGTCGCCTCGTCGGCGTCGTCGGCGGCCGTATGTCGCGCCGCGCCCTCGGCGGCGGTCGGGACTACGATGCGGTCGGTCTCGGCTGCGCGCGCCTCGGCGCCCGCGGCCAGGGGCTCGCCCTCGGCGGCGGCAGAGGCGAGCGCGTCGTAGAGCTCGCCCGCATTCTGGTAGCGTTCCTCGGGCCGCTTGGCGAGAGAGCGCGCGATGACGCGGCCCACGGCCGCCGGCAAGTCTTTGCGCTCGTCGAGCACCGAGGGCGGCGGCTCCTGAAGGTGCTTCATCATTATGGCCGTCGGCGAGTCGCCCGTGAATGGGACGTGGCCGACGAGCATCTCGAAGAGGATGACGCCGAGCGAGTAGATGTCGGAGCGCGCGTCTATGCCGGAAGCCTGCGAGCACTGCTCGGGCGACATGTACTGCGGCGTGCCTATGATGATGTTAGGGGCGGTCAGGCCGGGGTCGGTCTTGTCAACGTCCTGCTGAATCTTGGCGATGCCGAAGTCGAGCACTTTGGCCCAGTCGCCGCCGCCCGCCGCCTCTTCGAGCATGATGTTGTCGCTCTTGAGGTCGCGGTGCACGACGCCCTCGGCGTGCGCGGCCTCTAACGCGCCGCTCACCTGCCGCACTATCTCGACCACGCGCGCGAGCGGAAGAGGCCCCTCGCCGCGCACAACGTCCTTGAGCGTGCGCCCGCGCAGGTACTCCATCACGAGATAGACGACGCCCGAGCCAGACTCGCCGAAGTCCGTTACGTTTATCGCGTGCGGGTGGGATATGCGGGAGGCGGCGCGGGCCTCGCGCGTGAAGCGGGCGACGATCTTGTCGTCGGCGGCGAGCGCCGGGTGCAAGACCTTTATGGCGACGGTCTTCTCCATCAGGACGTGCGTGGCGCGATAGACGCAGCCCATGCCGCCCTCGTCAATCTTCTCCTCGATGCGGTACTTCGAGTCGAGCACCTGGCCGAGGAGCGCGTCCTGGCCCGCCGGCCTCTTCAGAACCGTCCCGTCCTCCGGGCAGAGCGTGTTCGAGTCCTCGTACTGCTTACCGCATGTCGGGCAACTTTTCATCTGGTGGTTTGACGCCTCGCCTCCGTCTCGGAAGGGGGAAGTTTGAGCGTACCACACCGATTCCGCGCCGCGCAATACGAAGGCACTCCGGCGGTCGTCGTGTTGAACGCGCGGGGGCGCTCGGGTTAGACTCGCCTCCCGGTCGTAGAGACAATTCCCGAGTATGAAGCCGAAGGACAGCGACTGCTACGTTGACATCTGGAAGGACGCCGACTTCCGCGGCGAGCGCCTGCGCGTGTACGGCCCGGCCGAGTACCCTAACATGCTTTTCGAGCAGGGCGACTGGGGCGACCACGTCGGCAGCCTCCGCGTGGGGCCGCACGCCTTCGTGATGGCCTTCGCCGGCCGCGACTTCCGGGACGGGATGATAACGCTCGGCCCCAACGACGAGGTCGCGCGCCTCGACGACGTGAAGTTCGACGACGAGATGGACTCCCTCCGCGTCATTGATTCCATGAAGATATTCGACCGCCTGCTCGGCCGCGAAGGGGCGCAGAACGAGCCGGGCGGCGACGCCAAGAAGCACGGCGGCAAGCACCGTCGCAAACGTTGAGTAGAGACCACCTGTTCGTCGTAGGCGGCGTGGCCGCCGGTCTAGCGGCCGCCATGGAGGCGCGCCGCCGCTCCCCCGACCTCGCCATCACAGTGCTTGAGCGCACCGCGGACATCTCCTACGGCGCGTGCGGCCTCCCTTACGTCATAGCCGGCCGCATCCCCTCGCTCGAGCAACTCTACGCTCACGCGCCCGAATACTTCCGCGAGCGGCACGGGATTGACGTGCGGCTCAACAGTGAGGCGCTCGAAATCCTGCCGGCCCGCTCCACGCTCAGGTTCCGCGAAGCCGGCGAGGAGCGCGAGGCTTCCTACAGCGCGCTCGTCATCGCGACGGGCGCGGCCGCCGTCTGCCCGCCCCTGCCGGGCCACGACCTCGGAGGCGTCTTCGTGCTGCGCCACATGCGCGACGGCCGCCGGCTGTTACGCTACATCGAAGAGGCGCGGCCCCGCGCGGCGGCCGTCGTCGGTGCCGGCTACATAGGGCTGGAGATGGCCGAGGCGTTCGCGAGCCGCGGCCTGCGCACGACTCTCGTCGAGGCGTCCGACAAAATCATGAGCGTCGTGGGCGGGCGCGCGCGTGACCTTGCGGCTGAAGAGCTGCGCTCGAAC
>DASPKR010000022.1:0-4498 GCA_035627975.1 Pyrinomonadaceae bacterium
GGGTCGAAGTTCTCAATCGAGCAGATGATGACGACGTTGTCCGCGATGTCGCGCATCACCTCCAGCTCGAACTCCTTCCAGCCGAGTATGGACTCCTCTATGAGCACCTGCCCGACGGGCGAGGCGGCGAGCCCCGCCCGCACTATCTCCTGAAACTCCTCGGGGTGGTAGGCCGTCCCGCCTCCCGTCCCGCCGAGCGTGAAAGAGGGGCGGATGATGGCGGGGTAGCCCGTCTCCTCCACGATCTTTTCGGCCTCGGCCCAGGAGTGCGCGAAGCCGCCGCGCGGGACGGGCAGGCCCTCCTCATCCATCGCCTGCTTGAAGAGCTCTCGGTCTTCGGCTATGCGTATGGCCTCGCGCTTCGCGCCTATCATCTCGACGCCGTAGCGCTCCAGCACGCCCGCGTCCGAGAGCGCCATCGCCAAATTCAGCGCAGTCTGACCGCCGACCGTGGGCAGCAGCGCGTCGGGCCGCTCGCGCTCTATGACGGCGGCGACGGTCTCGACCGTGAGCGGCTCGACGTATGTGCGGTCGGCCGTCTCCGGGTCGGTCATGATAGTCGCCGGGTTCGAGTTGACGAGGGCGACCTCGTAGCCCTCCTGCGTGAGCGCCTTGCACGCCTGCGTCCCCGAGTAGTCGAACTCGCAGGCCTGCCCTATTACAATCGGCCCCGACCCGATGATTAAGATTTTGCGTATGTCTGTGCGTCTTGGCATCGAAGATTCATGCTACCGGGATAAATGAAATCGGGGCATTATACACGCAGGCGCGGCGCGGCATGAACCGGCCGCGCCGCGCCCGCCGCTGGCATCGAAGGGGGCCTCGCCGGGCATCAAAACAGGCCCGGCTTTCACAGACTTTGCGTATAATAACGCCACCGGAGATTCAATGATGCTCAGACCGCGCGCGCTCATCTTCGCGCTTTTCCTCGTGCTTTTTAACGCGGCGACCGCCGCCGCGCAGACGCCACGCAAGGCCGAAGACTTCTACAACCGCGGGATACAGCGTCAGGCCGCGGGCGACCTCGAAGGCGCGATCGCCGACTACACTGAGGCCATCAAGCGTGACCCGCGCATGCACGACGCCTACAACAACCGCGCCAACGTCCTACTACAGAAGGGCGACACCGCGGCCGCCTTCGCCGACTACGCCAAAGTCATAGAGATTAACCCCGGCGACTTTATGGGCTACTACAACCGCGGCGTCGCGTACCTCAACAACTCCGAGCACGACAAGGCCGCCGCGGACTTCGACCGCGCCATAGCCCTGAACCCTCGGGTCGCGATGGTCTATAACAACCGCGGCAACGCGCGTCAGGCCAAAGGCGACGAGGCAGGCGCGCTCGCAGACTATGACAAGGCGATTGAGCTCGCGCCCGAGATGGCGATAGCGCTCAACAACCGCGGCGTGCTCCACCAGAACGCCGGGCGGCTCGACGCGGCGCTCGCCGACTTCAACCGCGCCGTCGCTGTCGCGCCCCGCTTCGCCGCCGCCTACAACAACCGCGGCGCCGTCATGCGCGCCAAAGGCGACGCGCGCGCCGCGCTCGCCGACTTCGACAAGGCCGTGGAGCTTGCGCCCGAGGAGGCCGAGTATTACTTCAACCGCGGCATCACGCACCAGGCCGCGGGCGACCCTGACGGTGCCATCGCCGACCTCGACCGAGCCGTGGCGCTCAACCCGCAGGCGAGCGAGCACTACACGCAGCGCGGCGTCTCGCGGCAGGCTAAGGGCGACGCGGCCGGCGCGCTCGCTGACTTCAACAAGGCCCTCGAGCTTAACGCGGCCGACGCGCTCGCGTACGTCAACCGGGGGTTGCTCCGCCAGGCGCGCGGCGAGACGGACGCGGCGCTCGCCGACTACTCGCAGGCAGTCGTCATCAACCCGCAGCTCGCCCCTGCCTACGCCAACCGCGGCGTCATACGCTTGCAGAAGGGGCAGGACAAGCTGGCCGAGCAGGACTTCGCCGAGGCCATCAAACTCGACGCGAGCCTCAAGCCCTCGCTCGAAAAGTACCTCGAAGAGATGAGGAAGCGGGCCGCGAAGGCGCGCAAGTAAAACCCGCCGCCGAAAACGAAAAGGGGCGAGTCTGCTCTCGCCCCTTTCGCCGAACTCAATTTCTTCCCTCTCACGACTGCTTCGTCGAGTCAAAGCGCTTGCGGTAGTCCTCGCCCTCGATGAGGACGGTCTTGCACATCTCGTAGAGTCTGCTACGCAAACGCACGCCGATGCGGTCTTCGAGCGTCTCGTCCGTGGGCGAGCGCCGCGTGTCGAAGTAGTTGGTCGTGAACACCGTCAGCTTCTTGTCGTTGTAGCGCGTGTTGATGATCTGCATCATCGTGTCGCGCACCCAGTCGGTCGGCTTCGACGCGCCCAGCTCGTCCAGCACCAGCACCTCGGCCTGATAGACCGGCGAGAGCACTCCCATCTCCGAAGACTTCGACACGGGGTTGTACGAGTCCTGTATCTCCTTGAGGAGCGCCCCGAACTCGTAGAAGAGGCATGGCACGCCCAACTCTATCAACCCCTGAAGTATCGCGACCGAGAGGTGCGTCTTGCCGACGCCCACTGGCCCCATGAAGAGCAGGCCGCGGTCGCAGCCGGGGTAGTATTCCTTGATGAGCCGCTGCGCCTCGCCGAAGGCGCGCCAGATGTAACTGTTGCCCTTGACGTTGTAGAAATTCTGTAGCGAGCAGTGCTCGTAGCGGCGCGGTATGCGTGCCTGCTGGAAGAGCTTCGAGCGCGCGTCCTGCGCGCGGCACTCGCACTTCCTCGCCCCC
This sequence comes from Pyrinomonadaceae bacterium, assembly GCA_035627975.1. GTDB lineage: Bacteria > Acidobacteriota > Blastocatellia > Pyrinomonadales > Pyrinomonadaceae > QHXN01. The sequence goes on from DASPKR010000022.1 coordinate 2,781, forward strand.
CGGCCCGGCACGACTTCGAGCCCCGTCCCGAAGCAGAGCGGGCAGACGGCGGGCGCCTTTGCTTCCGTCGAGCGCGCGGGCTGGACACTCTCGGCGGGTGCGTCGGCGACCGCGCCCCTCTCAGGCACGGCGAACAGCGGCGGAATCTTTTTCGCTTTGTCCGACGACATCCTTACCGACTTGCTTTGTCTTTAGTGGCCGCGCGGGGGTGTTGCTCTTTGCGCGGGAGGCTCTCTCGCTCTCAGTGTGAAGCCGCGCCCTCTTCGGGCGACGCGGATTATAGCACTCGAAGGAGAGATTGCAAGACAATCTCTCATGCGCGCATCGCGGCGCGAAAGCCCGCGTATTTCGAGGCAAAACTCGCCCGCGAGAATCTAATGTTACTGCCCGTCGGCATGCGGCTTTTTAATTCCCTTTTTTCCACAAGTGGAAAAGTTTTCGCCCTCAGCAGCCGCCCCCGCCGCCCTGATAGACGCTCTGCCAGCGGCCCTGTCGTCTTTTGTAGATGACGTAGTCGTTGCTCTCGTAGTAGCGGCCTTCGGCTATGACCTCGCCGACGCCGTCGCCGTCAATGTCGAGTTGGTCAACGAAGCGCCGCTCGGCAAACTCCGCCTCGCTTCCGTGGTGGAACCACGTCATCCCGGCTTTTAGCTTGTCGCCCGCGGGCTCGAAGATGACGAAGAGCGCGTAGGCTTCGTCTATCGGCTCGTTCGAGTTGGCGCGAGTGTCTATGAGGAAGCTCCCGACCAGCTCCGACTTTCCGTCGCGGTCGAGGTCGGTCGCGGTCAGGTTCGTCACCTGCATCTTCTTGACGAGGGCGGCGCCGACCCCGTTCTTCGCGTAGGCCGCGCGCGCAAGCTCAAGGGCCTCGGCGCGCTCCTGCTCGGTCGGCGCGCGCCGCGAAGAAGGGCCGCGGCCGAGCGTGGCGGAGTCGGTCGCGAGCGCCTGGACGTTGCCGCCGAGCTTCGCCTGCGTCTCGGCCTTCACCTCCGCCCAGAGGCCGACGCAGCCGGGCTCGATGTATTTGACGACGGAGACGCTGCCCGACTCGCCTCCGCCGAACAGTAGCCGCAGGCGCCGGCCCGGCCGGAAGTACTCCTTCACGAAAGCCTGCGCGCGGTTCTCTACGCTCTGGCCCGGCGCGTCCGTCTCCTCGACAGGCGGCTTGACGAAGGCGCCGCGCCTGTAGATGACGACGGGCTCAATCTGTACCGCGTCAAACTTCTCGACGGCGAAGATGACGGTATCCTGGCCGCCGCGCCGCGCGGTCTGCGCGAAGAGGCGAGGCATCTGCGATAGGGCTGCGAGGAGGACGATGGCGACGCTAGCGGAGCGGGCGGGTCGGGGGGGCATTCGTTTCTTCTCTCCGAGATTAAACGTCAACGGCCTGGCCCGTGCGCAGGCTCTCCAAAATTCGGAAGGTGGCGCGGCTGGTGGCGGCCAGGTCTTCGAGCGCTGTTGGCGCCTGCCCGCCCCCGGCGACGACGGCGCAGACGGCGCGCGCCTGCGCGGCCTGCCCCTTGTCCTGCGCGCGGAGCTTGAGCTTCTCCTCGCGCCCGCCCGAGTAGAGAGAGGCCGCGCGGAAGTCTTCGAGGACGAAGGAGCGGCCGCCGCCGAAAATCTCGACGCGCTCTTTCGCGAGCGCGCGGTCGCCTTCGGCGAGGTAGGCGACGCAGCCGTTCGAGCCGTCGGCGAAGCGCAGAGTCACCACCACGCTG
>DASPKR010000023.1:0-6269 GCA_035627975.1 Pyrinomonadaceae bacterium
TCGACCTTGTACTCCCCCTCGGCGGCGGTCTCCACGTTCATCCCCATGGCGGCCTCGGCGCGCGCGTAGTACCAGCCGTCGGAGGTGGACGAAGCGCTGGTGCCGTCCGGGCTCGTCAGGACTGTGCTGGTCGAAGTCTCATACGTGCCGCTGTCGTAGGTGTCTTCCGCAACCCCGACGCCTACCACCAAGGGGTCGGGGGCTCCCTCCGTCAGAATGAGTGTGTCGGAGCCGGGGTCGTGCGAGTACCCGGAGCCGTCCACAGAGTAAGAGTCCGAATACTCGGCCTGACCGAAGGCCGAAGGCGCGGCGAGAGCACAAAGGAGTGTCGCCGCGATGAACAGACGAAAGCAGGGCGCGGGGGCGTGACTCTCTCGCCGCCCCTGTCGTCGGGCGCTCTCATTCGGGATCATGGCAAGAACCTCCTTTACTTTGCAGCAAGGTTTCAGGCGAGGTGACGCTTCGGCGCCCGCGCGTGACTTCGCGCGGCGCGACGAATCAGGCCGGGTTCCCGGCGGCGGAGGAGTTGTCCGACTTCGGGCGGTACTTTATCTTGCGCTTGAAGACATCCCGCACGAATTGCTGCACCTTCCCGGCGCCGTCCTTCCCCAGGCGGGCCGGCAGCGAGGCCGCCATCCGCACTGTAAGCGCCTCCTTCTCCTTCTGTAACCGGGCCAACTCGGCTTTTGCAGCCGCGTCCGGGAGGGGAGGTTGCTGCCCCCGGAGCCCCGACAAATCTACGTCCCCCTGTTCAGGAGGGATTTGATACCTGATGCGCAGCGCCCGCTTATCGAGCTCACTCACCTGACGCCCGAACTCCTGCGCGGCCGCCAGCAGCGCCTCCATTTGATCGTTAGAGAGGCTCTCCGGCCGCTCCTTATGGTCGCCGCAATGCGAGCACCCGAACATCGCCTTCAGGTAGGCGCGGCCTCGCTCTTTTTCGTCCGCGCTCTTACGCTCGGAGAGAAACCGGAAGAGCAGCGAATAGGCTACGTGGTCGGGGATCAGTTCGGGAGTTTTCGACCCGTCCACAGTCGAGGCGTCGGGGCCGCCCTGTTGCGGCGGCGGCGGCGCGGGCTGAACCGGCCCCGCGGCGCCCGCGGCGCCCTTTCCCGCCCGGCTTTCATCCGCCTTCGACATCGCGGCCGCGACTCCGAAGGCACTCAGAACGATTGTGAGCAGCATGCTCGTAAGCACTCTCTTCTTCATGAGGTGTCTCCTCCCCTGTGTGAGTTTTCAGGAACCAGGGCGCACACGGGTGCGCGCCACGAGCCGCACTTCAAGGGCTCGTGTTCTTAAGAGCTAGCCGGTATAAGAATAATGAGGAAGAGCCGGAAGGGCGCGGCGCTTTCCCTGTCCGGGACGGCCGAACTACCGAACGGGAAAAAGTCGAACAGTCACCAACAAGAAGCGATTGCTAACCTTCCAACTCTTTCCGGAATCAGACAGCTTCGGGGCCGCGAGGGCGCCCGCGAACCACGCAAAAAAATTGTCGGGGGCCGTCAACCGAGTGGGGAGATTGACGATAAATCGGACGCCTTTTTTGAAGGCGCGCGTATAGATAAACCAACGCGCCCGGCCTGTCAAATGGAAAAAATTTAGCGAAGCTGTAACAAAATTTTATCGCGTCAGGAGGGCCGCCCCTGGGCCCGGCAGGTGCGGCCGAGCGGGGGCCGACGGCCTCGGCGACGTGCGCGGGGAGGTTGATGCAGTCGAGTTAGATGGCCGCGCGTCGGCCGTTAAAGTGGTCATACTCATGCCGATTTTTCAGTAGCCTCAAGAATTATAGCCCTTTTACTTTCCACCGCCCTGTTATAAAGTCTTGCGCAAATTGCGGCCGCCTCGCAATTACCATAATTACGAATATGCCGCTTCCCCCTAACACGCGGCTGGGGCGCTACGAAATCCGCTCACAAATCGGTGCGGGCGGGATGGGCGAGGTGTATCTGGCCGAAGACACAGGGTTGCGCCGTAAGGTTGCGATTAAGGTGTTGCCGGAATCACTCGCGCAGGACAAAGCCCGCCTGCGACGCTTCGAGCAGGAAGCCTTTGCTGCTTCGGCCCTGAATCACCCGAACATCCTGACGATACACGAATTCGGCGCGGAAGGCGGGACGCATTTCATCGCCTCGGAATACGTTGACGGCGCGACATTGCGCGCCCGCCTGCTACACGCCCCCTTCACACTCGGTGAGGCCCTGGATGTTGCCATTCAGATTGCGCAGGCCCTCGCCGCCGCGCACGAAGCGAAGATCATTCACCGCGACATCAAGCCCGAGAACATCATTGTCAGGCGCGACGGGTACGTCAAGGTGCTCGACTTCGGCCTGGCTAAGCTCGGCGAACATGTGCCCTCGGCGGCGAGCGCGGGGTCTGAGCACCCGACCAAGCCCCTGCTTCGCACCGAGGCCGGCAAGGTGATCGGCACGGCCCCCTACATGTCGCCCGAACAGGCTCGCGGCATTCCCCTTGATGCCAGGACGGACATCTGGAGCCTGGGCGTGGTCATCTATGAAATTCTGACGGGGCATATGCCGTTTTCCGGCGAAACCCGGACCGACGTCATCGTCTCTGTGCTTTCGCGTGAGCCGCTCCCGATTTCTTCGTACGGGCGAGACGTTCCGCCCGAGCTCGTGCGGGTAGTTTCAAAGGCGCTCTCGAAAGAGGTGGCAGGAAGATATCAAACCGCGACGGAATTGCGGCTTGACCTGGAGAAGATCAAAAAGCAGCTCGAATTCGGCGAGAGCGTAAACAGTTCGGCGGGCCACAACCGGGAGGAGAAGGAAAGGGCCCCTTTCACGGCGGCGACGGCCCACCCGACAGCGAATGACGCTAACGTTAGAACGGGCGGCGCGCTCGACGGGGCCGCCGGCACGCGTAACGCCCGGCCGTCGCCTGGCCTTGCAGGTTATTTACGCCCGGCCCAATCCCGCGGGGCCGTTTACCCGGCCCTCGCGCTGGCTCTGTTGGCTGTGGTTTCCGCCGTCGCCTATTTTGTTCTCGCTACGTCTGTTGACAACCGGCGGATAGATTCGATCGCGGTTCTCCCGTTCGAGAATTTAAGCGGTAACCCGGGCCTGACCTTCGTATCGGACGGCCTGAGCGAGGCCTTGATAGACCGGCTCTCGCAGTTGCCTCAGTTGAAAGTCATCTCCCGCCATTCGAGTTTCGCGTTCCGCGGGGCGAATATAGACCTGCGCGACGTTGCGGCCAAATTGGGTGTGCGGGCGATCGTGACGGGCAATGTGGCTCAAGTCGGCGACGAACTGGTCGTCAGGCTTGACGTCGTGGACGCCGTCGAGAACAGGCACCTGACGGGGGTGCGGTTCCGGAGGAGACCTAGCGACCTTCTGAGTGTTCAGAGTGAGATAGCCCAGAAGGCTACCGAGCAGCTGCAGGTAAAACTGACTGACGCGCAGTCAAAACGTCTCTCCGAGAACGGGACTGAGAACTCCGAGGCTTATCGCTTTTACCTCAGCGGCTTGGTCGAATTGAACGGGCCGCAGGATGTGCGTGGCCGGGCGCTCGAATATTTCGAGCGGGCAGTGGCGCTCGACCCGGATTTCGCCGCGGCCCATAGCGAGATCGCCTGGGTTCACTGGTCCCGGGCGAACGGCAGCAGCGACCCGCAGGCACTAATGCCGAAGGCGAAGGCGGCGACGGAGCGGGCCCTCGCAATAGACCCCGACCTCGCGAAAGCCCACGTCCTCAAGGCGCTGTTGAGCGAATATGAGTTCGACTGGCAGGGCGCCGAGGGAGAGTACAGGCGGGCGATTGAGCTGAGCCCTAATCTCGGCTTCGCCCGGAATAACTATGCGTTCTATCTTTCGGTCATGGGCCGGCAGGAGGACGCCCTCGCCGAACTCGAACAGCAGCGAATCCGTGACCCGATCAATCAGCGCCTGGCGCTGCTACAGAAAGGCATCATCCTCACGCAGGCGAAGAGGTTCGACGAGGCGCTTCAGACCTATCAGGAAGCTCAGGCCGTAGAACCGGAGAGAGAGATACCGTACTTCTCTTTGGGGTACGCCTACGCCGGGAAGGGTCTCTATAACGAGGCCGCGGCGTACTACAAGAAATCCATCAGCCTGCTCGGCGGTGAAGAGAAATACAGCCAGCCCCTCGTCTATCTGGCCGCGGCCTACGCGCGCATGCCGGAGAAGCGGGGCGAGGCGCGTGCCATCCTGCGCAGGATAGAGGCGATGAGCGACTACTCCTCCCCGGCTCTTCTGGCCGCCGCCTACTCGGCGCTAGACGATAAAGACAAGGCGATGGTGCTGCTGGAGCGTTCGTACATCGAGCGCGACCCGCTTCTGCGATTTATAGGGACGGGCTACGAGTACGACGGGTTGCGCGCCGACCCGCGCTTCGCGGGCCTGACGAGGCGGGTCGGTCTCAGTCGTTAGAGGGCCGGCGAGCGGTGATGAGTTTAGCCGTCGGCGTCAGGCGTTTCTAGGTCGGAACCCTCGGCCTTTTTCGTGAAGCCCGAAATGTCCCAGCGGCTCTCGATGTTCTTGAAGAGCCGCAAGCTGTTGAAGAACGCGGCCGAGCCGCCGCCCCCAAGTTTAGAGCCTTCCTGACCCGCAATCTTTGAGCCTTCTTGGCCTGCAATCTTTGACCCCTCTTGCCCCGCGATTTTAGAACCTTCCTGCCCGGCTATTTTCGACCCTTCCTGCCCGGCAATCTTTGAACCCTCCTGACCCGCTATTTTGGAACCCTCTTGACCTGCGATTTTAGAGCCTTCTTGCCCGGCTATTTTTGAACCTTCTTGGCCTGCAATCTTCGACCCTTCTTGGCCGGCTATCTTCGAGCCGACCTCACCCGCGAGCGTCGTCGAGTCAGACCGCTCGGCGAATTTTATTCCCGAATCGTACCTGTACTTCGCGCCGGGAGGGGAAAACGGCGTCGCCGGCTCGGACTTGCGGAGGGCGACTTCGTAGAGGTATTTCTTAAGGAACCCCGTCCAAGAGAAGCGGCGGTTTTGTTTCACCTCCTTGGAAAAATAGAGGCTCTCGTAGTTCTTCCGCGACACCTCGTAGCCGTCGCGCGACCACGGGAAAAACACCGACACCCCGTTCGAGTACTGGTAAGCTCCCCCGCTAAATCCGCTGACGATGACGACCTTTCTTAGCTTGTCCTGCACCTTCCGACATCTTTTTTGCACCTCCTTCAAAATCTCCACGTCGTCGCCGCCGCCGAGTTCCTCGATGACCCGGTCACATTCCTGATCCAGCAGCTCGCAGAAATCACCGATGTCAACATTCTGGTCGTACATGTACGACTGACATCTCCAGTGGGTCTGGAGTATGACTCGCTCCATCTGCCTGTAGATGCGGCTCCCCTCTTCGTCAAAGCATGTGGTGAGAATTTCGGCCAACATGTCGAACGCTTTGATCAGCTCGATGAAATAGCGTAAGTCCCACGCGGCCATGTCAACCGAGACGCCGCCCACCGTGTAAGCGTCCTGCCCCTTGATGAAATCCCTGACGAATTGCTCCGCCACTTTTTGGGGGACGCCGTCGCCGCCCCGCTCGCAGGCTAAACTTCCGAGTATCTTGGCGTACGTCCAGCCGGCGTTCGGGACGCTGCCCTCGGAGACGATCATCGTCTCGGCGACGGGGTAGAACTGGTAGCCCACTTCGAGCATGCCCATCACGCAGCTGTCGAACCCCAAGAGGTCGAGCCGTTGGCCGAGCAACTCCTTCGTTTCGCGCTCCAGTTCCTGACCCACCAGCCCGTCTTTCTTCGCCTTGCGTTTTAATTCGCCCTCCGTATCCACGACCCGTCTGAGCGTTCGATACAGCTCCTCCATCTTCATGGATTTGCCCGTGGTCTCGTCTCTGAATAAGCCGACGTCCTGAAAGCCGAGGGAGTGGCCGGAAAAGATGAGCGCGTACCTGTTGGCGCGGCGGCCGTATGTGACCTCGCCGCCCTCTTCGACCTCGACCTTGTTCACACACCAGTTAACAAAATTCACCACCGAGAAGCGGTGCGCGGCGTTCTCGTTGTGCTTGGCCGGGACGGGGTAGAGCTTGTCTGGCACCATGAACGAGCGGACGTACTTCGGCTTGCCCGGCACGGAGAAATCACAATAGAGGGTCGGTATCTCCGGCGAGTTGCCGTCGTAATAGACGAACAGGTTCGGGCTGTTAGCGCCTTCGCCTACCACCCCCTTGATCTGCTCCATGGCGTAGGCCATGTCAACGGCCAAGTTATTATCGCCGGCCATGTAGATCATGATTGTCCATTCTTTGTTGTTCATCGTTCCG
>DASPKR010000024.1:0-2489 GCA_035627975.1 Pyrinomonadaceae bacterium
GCGCGGAACTCCTTGTAGCGCGCGAGCAGGCGGCGGTAGCGCGCGTCGGAGGAGCGCAGGGGCGTGTGCGGTATCTCTTGCAGGTGGCGCTCGACCTTCCAGACATTTTTGCGCGAGAAGCGCCAGTCGTAGTCGCCCAGGTCGCGGAGGCTCGCCAGCCCGTAGCCGGTTATGCGGCCCGTGCTGTCAACGTAAGGCTCGAAGTAGCTCCAAACGAGCTGCCTTATCGTGCGGAACACGGGCCGTCGGCCGTGCAGGCCGAGGTCGCGCGAGCGTGCGACGGAGCCCCACAGGCCGCGCTCGCGGAAGACGAAGAGGACGTGGTCGAGCTTGTCCTGCGACTCCAAGCTGAGGAGCAGCGGCGGGTAGCCGTGCTGTTCGAGTATGACAGCGGCCGTGAGCGCCGCCTCAAGGCAGTGCGCCTCGCCTCGCCTCACGACCTCGCGGAACGTGCGGAGGGTCGCGCCGCACGGCTCGCGGTTGTAGCTCAGCCGCGAAAGGAACATCTGCACGCTCGCGGGCGTCCTGTGCGACTCGACCACCCGCCACTCCCGCGCCGTGAACTCACGCCTCGAAGGCTTAACGGTCATCAGCCGGAAGCAATAACAGAAAAACCACGGGGAGGCCAAACGGCTGCCTCTGCTTTCGGCCTGCCCTCGGCTTGAAACCGCGCGCCGTTTGGTGTTAAGAGATAGCTAAAGCGAAATCATTCTGGTATGTTGTTTCGGGGGCGCGGCGCCTAAGCGCGACCGCCCCGCGCGGTAAAATTTTGACGAGCGAGCCGGGTTAATCTTGTGAGCAGCAATAGTACGACTTCCCCCTCGAAAATTTCGACGCGCGCCGAAAAGGAAGTGCATTCGGCGGCGGAGCGGCTGACGGGACAGATAAACGACGCGCTCACGGCCGTAGCCGCGCAGGCGCCGGAAGGCGTGCAGGAGCTGGACGCGCTGGCCGACCGCCTCGAGCGCGCGGCGCGCGACATGGCCGTTGCCATGCGCGAGCTTGCAGAGGAGCGCCAGCAGCAGGGCGACGAGTAGGCCCCGCTCGCGGCAGACTTTCAAAGGGCTCATAGAACGGGAGCGCTCCCGCGCGCGCCGCAAGCGGCCAGCGCGCGGCCGGCGCTCCTGCGTGCGTAAGCCCCAAATTTGTTCGGCGGGCCAACAAAGGAAAGGCAGAGGCCGGGCGGCGAGCCCTTGGCGCGCGACGAAGGCCACAGGCCGACGGCCCGTTTACGGTTTACTATTCAAAGCCCGCCGTCCGACGAGGAGAATTTATGACCGCAATTAAACAGAGCCCGGCCAGAGAGCACGGGCGAAAGCATTCGGGCGTGGGGCTAGACGCCTGCGGCATACAGGGCGCGCCCAACGTCTATTGGAACCTGACGACGCCGGAGCTCTACGAGGTAATCGTGCGCCGCGGCGAGGGCGTCCTGTCCGCCCACGGCGCGCTGCTGGTGGACACGGGCGAGCACACAGGCCGCGCCGCCAAGGACAAGGCCATCGTCCGCGAGCCTTTGTCGGAAGATAAGGTCTTCTGGGGCGAGGTCAACAAGGAGTTCCCGCAAGGGGCGTTCGACCGCCTGCGCGACCGGATGATGCGCCACGCCTCGACGCTCGACCTCTTCGTGCAGGACACCTACGCGGGCGCTGACCCGCGCTACCGCCTGCCCGTGCGCGTCGTGACGGAGCTTGCGTGGCACTCGCTCTTCGCCCGCACAATGTTCATCAACGACGACGAGGGCAAGGCCAACCACAGGCCCGAGTTCACCATCGTCAACCTGCCGAGCTTCAAGGCAGACCCCGCGGCCGACGGCACTCGCTCGCAGACCTTCATCCTGATGGACTTCTCGAAGCGCCTCGTCCTCATCGGCGGCACCTCCTACGCGGGCGAGACGAAGAAGAGCGTCTTCACCATACTCAACTACCTTCTGCCGCAGCGCGGCGTGATGAGCATGCACTGCTCGGCGAACGTCGGGCAGTCGGGCGACGTTGCTATCTTCTTCGGCCTCTCGGGGACGGGCAAGACGACCCTGAGCGCCGACCCGGCCCGACGACTCATAGGCGACGACGAGCACGGGTGGAGTGACGACGGCGTCTTCAACTTCGAGGGCGGCTGCTACGCGAAGGTCATCAAGCTCTCCGAGGAGGCCGAGCCCGACATCTACCGCACGACGCGCATGTTCGGCACCGTCATGGAGAACGTCGTCTTCGACCCGGCGACGCGCCTCCCGGACCTCGACGACGCCTCGCGCACGGAGAACACGCGCGCGGCCTACCCCCTGACGAGCATCCCGAACATCGTGCCCGAGGGCTACGCCGGACACCCTTCGAACATCATCATGCTCACGGCCGACGCCTTCGGCGTGCTCCCGCCCGTGGCGAAGCTCACGCCCGAGCAGGCGATGTACCACTTCCTCTCGGGCTACACCGCGAAGGTCGCGGGCACCGAGCGCGGCGTGACCGAGCCGCAGGCGACCTTCTCGACCTGCT
>DASPKR010000025.1:0-4098 GCA_035627975.1 Pyrinomonadaceae bacterium
CATCTGCGGGGCGATGTGGCTGATGTTCAAGTACCTTCAGGGGCGCGAGGAGGCGGAGGAGCTCACGCCCTCGCCGCTCGCGCGCCAGCGCGAGGAGCGCCTGCCGCCCGAGCCGCGCCTACAGCTCGCGCCCGGCTTCAAGGCGAAGACCTCGGACGGCCGCGAGGTTGACCTCACCTACGACATACAGGCGCCGACCGAGCGCGCCCCGCAGCCGCAGTCCGAGTACTGGGTTGTCCTGGCCGACTGGCAGCACCAACTGCACACATACGGCTGGGCCGACGAGAAGGCCGGCACCGTCCGCATACCCGTTGACGAGGCGATTAAGCGCTACGCCGCGCAACAGCAGTCGAAGCAGCAGCAACAGCAGCCGGGCGGCGCGCAGGGGCGGCCGACTACCGGCGCGCAGCAGCAGGCCGTCCCCGGCGAGTCGCAGCCCTCGCAGTCAAGCTCAGGCCACCAAGCCGAGCCGAGGCACCAATGACATACGGAAGTTATAAGTCGGGAGTCATAAGCTGGAAGACCAAGGGCGCGCAGCGTGTCTTCGCCCGCCTGCCACTTTCAGCCTTCTGCCTCCTTTGGCTCGCGGCTCCGGCCGCGGCGCAGTACGGGCGCCCGCCGATGAGCACGATGCCGAAGGGCGGCGCGCCGGACATACTGAAGGAAGTAAAGATAGAGCAGCGGCTGGGGAGCCAGGTGCCTTTAGACGCCACGTTCCGCGACGAGTCGGGCCGCGCCGTCCGGCTCGGCGAGTACTTCGAGGACGGCAAGCCCGTAGTGCTCTCGCTCGTCTATTACGAGTGCCCGATGCTTTGCAACCAGATTCTGAACGGGCTCGTCGGCGCTTTAGACGGCGTGAGCTTCACGCCGGGCGAGGAGTTCCGCGTCGTCACCGTCAGCTTCGACCCGCGCGAGACGCCCGAGATGGCCGCGAGGAAGAAGGAGACCTACCTGCGCCGCTACAAGCGCGAGGGCGCCGGGGACGGCTGGCACTTCCTCACGGGCGAGAAGGCCGAGATCGACCGCCTCGCGGAATCGGCGGGCTTCGGCTACGCCTGGGACGAGCGCTCGAACCAGTTCGCGCACGCCTCGGCCATTATGGTCACGACGCCCGAAGGGCGCCTGTCGCACTACTTCTACGGCATTGACTACGACCCGCGCGCTCTCAGGCTGTCGCTCGTCGAGGCCAGCGACAACAAGATAGGCAGCCCCGTGGACGCGCTCCTGCTCTACTGCTACCACTACGACCCGACCACGGGGAAATACGGCCCGGTCATCATGAACATACTGCGCGTGGCGGGCGTGCTGACGGTGGCAGGCGTCGTCGCGCTCGTGCTCGTGCTCCGCAAGCGCGGCGCGGGCGGGCGGGGCGAGCGCTGGGACGACGAGATAAACGTGGGCGGGGCCGCCTGAGCGGGCCGGCCCGGCGTGATTATCCCTCGGGGGAGGGGAGCTTCGAGTGAGCCTGACTGACCAGATGCTTCTAGCGCAAGTGAGCGTGCCGTTCGCGCCCGAGCAGGCGTCAACGTTCGCGCCCGAGGTGGACGCCCTCTACGCCTACCTTTGGGCGATAACGATCTTCTTCTCGACGCTGATAACGGCCGCAATAATCTTCTTCGCCATCAAGTACCGCCGCCGCCAGCCCGGCGAGCTGCCCCGCCCCCGCGCCGGCTCGCTCGTGCTGGAGCTGACCTGGACCGTCATACCGCTGCTGATAGCGATGACCATCTTCGTCTGGGCCACATCGCTCTACTTCAAGGTCTATCGCGCGCCGAAGGAGGCGATGGAGATTTACGTCGTCGGCAAGCAGTGGATGTGGAAGTTCCAGCACGCGACGGGGCAGCGCGAGATAAACGAGCTGCACGTCCCCGTAGGCTCGCGCGTCAAGCTCACGATGACGACCGAGGACGTCATACACAGCCTCTACGTGCCGGCCTTCCGCGTGAAGATGGACGTGGTGCCGGGCCGCTACACGCAGACCTGGTTCGAGGCGACGAAGGCCGGCCGCTACTACCTATTCTGCGCCGAGTACTGCGGCACGAATCACTCGGGGATGGGCGGCTTCGTCGAGGTGATGGAGCCTGCGGCTTACCAACAGTGGCTCGCGGGCGGGACCGGGTCGGAGTCGGCCGCGGCGCAGGGGCAGAAGCTCTTCCAGGATCGCGGCTGCGCCTCGTGCCACAACGTTGACCCGCAGGGGCAGCAGGGGCGCGGCCCCACGCTCTACGGGCTCTTCGGCCGCCAGCAGGAGATACAGGGCGGGCAGTCCGTGACGGTCAACGAGGACTACGTGCGCGAGTCAATACTCAACCCGCAGGCGAAGCTCGCCGCCGGCTTCCAGCCCATCATGCCGACCTACGCGGGCCAGCTCTCCGAGGAGCAGGTCTTGCAGCTCATCGCCTACATACGCTCGCTCGGCGCGCAAGAGGAGCAGCGGCAGGGCGGCGCCGGCGCCGGTTCGCCCGTGCGCAACGAGGGGCAGCAGACGATGGGCGGCGGCGTGGCGCCGAACGCGCAGCGCATGAACCCCGTCGGCCCGACGCAGCCCGCGCCGCGCCAGAGCGGGCCGGCCAACTCGGGCTCGGGCGGGCTCACCCCGCCGCAGCGTTAGCGGAGGATTAAGACGGCGACGGCGGCAGTTTCAGGGACCAGGCACTTATGAGCACACAAGCGATACCGGAGAGCCCGAGGCAGGAGTGGCGCAGCCGCTTCCCGACGGTCAACTACCTTAACGCCGACTACGGCATAAAGTCGTGGCTGCTGACGCTCGACCACAAGCGCATCGCGCTCCTCTACCTGCTCTCCATCTCCTTCTTCTTCGCGGTGGGCGGGGCGTACGCGGCGGCCATACGCCTCGAGCTGCTGACCCCGCAGGGCGACCTGATGCAGTCGCACACCTACAACAAGGTGTTCACGCACCACGGGATCATGATGGTCTTCTTTTTCCTGATCCCGTCCATCCCGGCGACGCTCGGCAACTTCCTCATCCCGATGATGATAGGCGCGAAAGACCTGGCCTTCCCGCGCCTCAACCTGCTCAGCTGGTACATATACATGGTGGGCGGCATAGTCACCTTCGCGGCGCTCCTGAACGGCGGCGTTGACGTGGGCTGGACGTTCTACACGCCCTACTCGTCCTCGTTCTCGAACACCTACGTCACGCTCGCCGGCCTCGGCATCTTCATCAACGGTTTCTCGTCCATACTTACGGGCCTGAACTTCATCGTCACCATACACACGATGCGGGCGCCGGGGATGACCTGGTTCCGGCTCCCGCTCTTCATCTGGTCGCACTACGCCACGAGCTTGATATTCATACTCGGCACGCCCGTCATAGCCATCACCATTCTGCTCGTGGCGGTCGAGCGCCTCGCGCGCATAGGCATATTCGACCCGCGCCTGGGCGGCGACCCCGTGCTCTTCCAGCACCTCTTCTGGTTCTACTCGCACCCGGCCGTCTATATCATGATACTGCCCGCGATGGGCGTCGTCTCCGAGCTGGTGGCGACGTTCACGCGCAAGAACATCTTCGGCTACTCGTTCGTGGCCTTCTCCTCGATAGCCATCGCGGTGTTCGGCTTCCTCGTCTGGGGCCACCACATGTTCACGTCGAGCCAGTCGGTTTACGCCGGGATGATCTTCTCGCTCATCTCGTTCGTGGTCGCCATACCCAGCGCGGTGAAGGTCTTCAACTGGACGGCGACGATGTACAAGGGCTCTATCTCCTACGACACGCCGATGCTCTACGCCTTCGCCTTCATAGGGCTGTTCGTCATCGGCGGCATGACGGGGCTCTTCCTGGCGGCGCTCGGCCTCGACATCCACGTCCACGACACCTACTTCGTCGTCGCGCACTTCCACTACATCATGGTCGGCGGCGCCGTCATGGGCTACCTCGGCGGGCTGCACTACTGGTGGCCGAAGATGACGGGGCGCATGTACCCGGAGGGGTGGGGGCGCTTCGCCGCGCTCGTCATCTTCGTCGGCTTCAACCTGACCTTCTTCCCGCAGTTCCTCCTCGGCTACCTCGGCATGCCGCGCCGCTACCACGCGTACCCGACCGACGCCCCGCTCTGGCAGGTGCTGCACGTGATGAGC
>DASPKR010000026.1:0-8471 GCA_035627975.1 Pyrinomonadaceae bacterium
GGCGGGAGGCCATCCCCGGATTTGAAAAAACTTCTCTCGGCCTTTGAGTTCACCTGGACCGAAAAAAGATGAAGAGGGCGCACCGCCTCAAGCGGCCTGACAAGAGGTTTGTTCGAGCACGCTTCCGGATGTGAGGCCGGCCTTGAACCGAGCCGGGATGCGCTCGGGTCAGGCAGAAAGGGCTCGCCTGAGGAGGGAAGCCAACTTGGGAGGGTTCGTGCGGCCTAATTTCACCTCCGGGGTCTTGTGCCACGCGGCGCACTCCCGAATCGCCCGCGCGAGACGCCCGGCCAACTCGTCGCTCACGATGACGCCGGGCTCAAGGTGCAGCGACTTGACCTCGAAGACGCCCTCCGCCCGGTGCGCTTTAGGGTCGAGGCGGCCTACCAGCCTGCCCCGGTCGAGAATCGGCAGCGTGAAGTAGCCGTAGCGCCGCTTGGGAGCGGGCGTGTAGCACTCAAGACGGTAGTCGAAGCCGAACATCTCGCGCGCCCGCGCCCTATCCCACACGAGCGGGTCGAACGGCGAGAGGAGAGTGGTGCGCGCGGGCCGTAGCCTGCGGGACGACGCCTGTTCGATAAGCTCACGGTTCTCCGGGTGCGCGAAGGCGTCTTCGCCCCAGCCCGCGACCCTGACGCGGAGCAGCCCACCCTCTTCGGCCATGGAGACGACGGCGGCGGCCGTCTCACTTTTGTTCGTCCGAAAGTAATCGCTCACCCAACCCGCTTTGGCGACGCCGAGCGCGCGAACCGCTTTGAGGACGAGCGCGCGCCGCGCCTCTTCTTTCGGAGGGAGCCGCGAGTCGTCCCACAACGGGAGGACTCGCTCCCGCAGGTCGTAGATGCGTTGGAAGTTTTGGCGGCGGGCGATCATCAACTCGCCCGCCGTGAAGAGCATCTCCAGCGCGCGCTTCTCGGGCTTCCACTCCCACCAGCCGCCACGCCGTCCGTCCGTGCGCGCGAAGTCGGACGAGCGCGCGGGGCCGTGCTCGCGTATGTAGGTCAGCACGCTGTCAATCTCCGCGCGGTGCCTGCTGATCCATTCGTGCGAATACTTCCAGCCCATACTGTGAGGGTCGAGCATACGGTGCCTGTAGAGGGGATAGTCTTCCGCGGGGAGGAAGCAGGCTTCGTGCGACCAGTATTCAAAGAGCTTGCCTTCCGCTAACAGTTCGTCGAGCCAGCGCGGCTCGTAGTCCCCGAGCCGGCTCCAAAGGACGAGGTAGGGGCTCCGCGCGGCGACGTGGATCGTGTCTATCTGCAAAGCGCCCATGCGGCGGATAGCCGCCAGCACGTCCGCCTTCCTCGCGGCGTCGCGCGGCCGCCGGAGCAGGCCCTGGGCGGCGAGCATGACGGCACGCGCCTCGCTGTTCGATAGTTCGGTCGTCGGCATTCGAGATCGGGCGGCGACAATACGGACGGGCCTCGGCCCCGCGGCAGCCGCGTCGAAAGCTTTTAGCAGCCTCCGCTCAGTCGGCACAAGCGCGAAATAATTGGCGCGTGCGGCCGTCGGCACCCGTCGGCTTACGGCGCGCGGCAGGCATCTGAAGCCCGCCTTACCGCATCAAAAACCGATTCGCGCGCCACAAGGCGCCGGGCGTGTATTTTTGACAACCGAATCGGCTCGTGGAGAGTTAGTCTAATTGGTAAGGCACCAGTCTCGAAAACTGGCGACCGGAAGGTCTTGGGGGTTCGAGTCCCTCACTCTCCGTTCTTTCTCGGTTCGGGGCCGTAGCTCAGTTTGGCAGAGCGCTTGAATGGCATTCAAGAGGTCAGCGGTTCGACCCCGCTCGGCTCCATCCCGCGCGGGAGTAACTCAGCGGTAGAGTGCGACCTTGCCAAGGTCGAAGTCGCGGGTTCAAATCCCGTCTCCCGCTTCCGTCAGGCGGTGATGAGAAGCACGCTGCTCCTCATCATTTCTCACGGGCCCGTAGCTCAGCGGATTAGAGCGCGACCCTGCGGAGGTCGAGGCCGCACGTTCGAGTCGTGCCGGGCTCATTGTAGTGTTCCGGGATCGTCTAATGGCAGGACATCTGACTCTGGATCAGAGAATTGGGGTTCGAGTCCCTGTCCCGGAGTTTCGTTCGCGAGCGCGTAGCTCAGTCGGTAGAGCTCAAGTTCCACGGACGTTAGGCGCGAAAACTATTAAGCTCGCGCGCGCCCGCGGCATCGACATGCTCGACGGCACGCCCGCCGCCCGGCGGTTAACTTCCCCGCGGCTTACCGGCTATACTTCGGCGCATGAGCAAGGGGGGAGCCTGTTACGAGGTCAGGCGCACGGCTACGGGGCTGGGGCTGTTCGCGACGAAACTCATACCGAAGGGCAAGCGCATAATCGAGTACACAGGCCCCCTCATCACCAACGAGGAGGTCGAGCGGCGCAGGCGCGGCAAATACTTCTTCGGCGTTGACGACAAGTACAGCATAGACGGCAGCCCGCGTAGCAACACGGCGCGCTACATCAACCACTCCTGCCTCCCCAACGCCGAGGCCATCATCTCCTCCCGCCGCCGCATCTGGATTTGGTCTCGCAGGACGATTAAGCCCGGCGAGGAGATCACCTTCGACTACGGCAAGGAATACTTCGACGACCACATCAGGCCGAAGGGCTGCAAATGCCCGAAGTGCTCGCCCGCGCGGAAGTAGATTCGCTCCCCCTATGAAAAGAAGAAGGCTACTGTTGGCCTCCGCGCTCTGCGCCGCGGCCTGTTTGTCGTGCGCCCACGCGGCTGTGGC
Organism: Pyrinomonadaceae bacterium; assembly: GCA_035627975.1. Taxonomy (GTDB): domain Bacteria; phylum Acidobacteriota; class Blastocatellia; order Pyrinomonadales; family Pyrinomonadaceae; genus QHXN01. Next base: position 2,736 of record DASPKR010000026.1, read on the forward strand.
GCAGGCGCTCAAACTCAAGCCCGTCCGCGTTAGGCTCGCGCGCGGCAAGTCTTTCGACCTGAATCTGCCCGAGGGCTTCGGGGTGAGCGTCGCCGCGCAGGGCCTCCGGCGCGCGCGCTTCATGGCTGAGAGCCCCGACGGGCGCGTATTCCTGACCGACATGCACGGCCTCGCCGACAACAGCCGCGGCGCCGTCTATGTGCTCGAAGACTTCGACGCCGCCGGCAAGTCGTTCGGGAAAATCACGCCCTACCTGACCGGCCTTCGCAACCCGAACAGCCTCGCCTTCTACACAGACCCGTCGGGCATTCACTGGCTCTACCTCGCGCTCACAGACCGTCTCGTGCGCTACAGGTACGAGCCGGGCGACGCGGCCCCGCGCGGCGAGCCCGAGGTGCTCGCCACCTTCCCCGACTACGGCCTGAGCTACAAGTACGGCGGCTGGCACCTTACGCGAACGGTCGCGGTGGGCGAAGGCGGGCGAATCTACGTCTCTGTCGGCAGCAGTTGTAACGCCTGCGTCGAGCGCGAGGACGTGCGCGCGACCGTCATCGAGATGAACGCTGACGGGAGCGGGCGTAGGTTCTACGCGCGGGGGCTTCGCAACGCCGTGGGGCTCGTCTGGTCGGGCGGCCGTCTGTTCGCGACGAACATGGCGGCCGACCACCTCGGCGACCACAGGCCCACCGACACGATGCACGCCGTCTCGGACGGGGCGAACTACGGCTGGCCCTACTGCTACCAGTCCGGCCGCCGCCGCCTCGCCGACGCCGAGCACAACCCTCGCGGCCGCAAGCTGGACTGCCGCAAAGTCCCCGAGGCTTACGCCGCCTTCGACGCGCACAGCTCACCGCTCGGGCTCGCGCGCTTCGGCCGGGAGAGCGCGGCCGAGATTCGCGACTCGTTCCTCGTCGCGCTCCACGGCTCGACGAAGAAGAGCCTCGGGCGCGGCTACCGCGTGGCGCGCGTGCGCGGCGAGGGCGCCGCCCCCGAAGACTTCATCACAGGGTTCCTGAGCGCCGGAAAAATCCACGGTCGCCCGGCCGGCCTCCTGCCCTTCGGCGCCGACGCCTTCCTGCTCACGGACGACCACGCGGGCGTCGTCTATTACGTCTATAAAAAGTAGGCCGGCCGCGCGAGTTTAGAGCAGGAGAGTCTCGACGCGGTGCGCGTGAACCATCGCCTCGCAGGGCGACCACGCGAAGACCGTGAAGCGGCCGTCCTGCGAGGCGACGAGCGCGACGGCGTCCTGCTGATCCAGCACGAACTGCGCGGCCGACAGGTGCCTTGTCCCGCCAAGCTCCGAAGGGTGCGCGCGCCACGCCGCCCCGCCGACGACGGGCTCGGTGACTGAAATGCGCTCGACCTGCGCGCCGCCCCTCCTGCGGCTTATCTTGGCGCCGAAGGCGAGCACGTCGTAGGCGTCGCTTATGACGGCGGCGCCGTCCACGGCCGTCAGCCCCGCGACGGCCTCGACGGCGTCAATCAGGGCCTCCTGCCACACCTGCTCCGCCCTCTCCGAAGGGTCGCGCCTCATCAACTCCGCGAGCTCGCCGAACGGGGGCGTGACTGCGTAAGGGATGGGGCGCACGATTGACTCGCGCCAGCCTTCGGAGCCTTGAGGGACGACGAGGAGCGAGCCGCCGCGGCCGTGCGCGCGCATCGAGACGGCGAGGCGCACGAGCACGTCAACCGAGTCGAAGCTGATGCCGGGAGGCGCGCCGAGGCCGAGGAGCGAAGTCAGCAGCGAAGGGCAGTCGGGCAGGCTCGCCCCGGCCTCGTCAATCACCTTCACCTCGTCGCCCTTGAGCACAATGACGTTGGCGAACTTGCCAGGGTCGCGGCTGCGCGGGTGCTTGACGACGAGCAGGCCCGGCTCGATCACTTCGAGCACGAAACAGAGCCGCGGCAGCGTGCGCGTCGCGCCCCAGACGTGCAGGCCGCCGCCCTCTGCGTCGTCGTCGCGCCAGACGCCGAGGTGTATGCCCGGCCTCTCGACGGCGGGCGCGAGCTTGGCGAGCGCGGCGGGCGCGAGCGCAAGCCTGCGCTCGAAGAGGAGCGGCTGCGCGGCCATCTCGGGCGGGAGCAGGGCGAGCGAGATTTTGGGCGAGAAGCCCTCCTCGCGGCGGAGGCTCGCCCAGAAGGCGGCTTCGATTATCGCCTCGACCGTCCGCGCGTCGGGCTCGGGCGCGAGCGATCCGTCGCGGCCGCGCTGGCGCGCCGACTCCGCCCGCCGGCCGAAGTGCGCCTCGACGGTCGCCGCCACGGCCCGCGCCGCCGGGTATGCCGGCGCCGTCATAAGCTCTCGATTCCTGTCATCTTAAGTTCCGCTCCAGCCAAGAGAATAACCGCCGCTGCCTTCATTCTAAGTTTACGGCGGCGCCGTCACAAACCGCGGCCCGCCGGCCTTGCGGGCGAACCAAAAGGGCGGCGGCGCGCATCCGAAGTGCGGCCCGCTCTCCCGCGCACAAAGTCCGCCGCCCGAAGCGCTTGAAATAACGCGCCCGGCTATGAAAGACTCCTGAACCATGAAGAGAACAGAGCTGAGATTTTTCGCCGCCGCGGCAGCCGCCCTCGCCCTCTGCGCGCCCCTCGCGCTCGGGCAGTCGGGCGCGACCCGGCCCCGGCGCGTCAACCCCGTGCAGCCCGCGCCTTCGACGACTGACAACGCCGCGTCCACGTCGCGCACCCCTTCCGTAGGCGCGCGGCCGCAGGGGACGACCGCGAGCGCCTACGCGCTCCTAAAGCAGGGCCAGTACGAGGCCGCGCTACGCGAGGCAGAGCAGATAACGGCGGCCGACGCGAAGAACGCCGAGGCGTGGAAGATAGCCGGCTTCGCGCAGCGCAACCTGAAGCGCTACGCCGACGCGGCCGAGAGCCTACAGCGCGCCTACGACCTGCGCCGCGAGGCGAAGGTCGAAGACCCGGAGGCCGAGGACGCCCTGGCCGAAGCCTACGCGCTCTCGGAGAGCTACGAGAAGGCCCTGCCGCTGCTCGTCGCCTCGACTGCCCGCAAGGGCGCGCCCCCGCGCGCGGGGCTTCTCTACCTGCGCGGCCTCGCCGAAGTCAAGACCGGCAGGGCCGCCGACGCCGAGCGCTCCTTCGCGGCGGCGCTGCGCGCAGACCCGAAGGACAAGGGCTCGCTCTACTACCTCGGCCAGATGGCCTTCCAGAAGGGCGACTACACGACGGCCGTCAACATGTTCAACCGCGCCACGCTCGTTGACCCGAAGCTTGTGCAGGCATGGCAGCTCCTGACGCACGCCTACCTGCGCCGCGCGCAGGGCGCCACGGGGCCGAAGGCCGACGCCGACTACCTCGCCGCCGTCCGCGCAAGCGAGTCGCTTCTGCGCGCGCAGGACAGCGAGGAGAACGCGGCGCTGCACGGGCAGGCCCTCATCTTCGCCAAACAGTACGCGCCCGCGGCCGCCGCGCTCGAGCGCGCCGCCGCGGGCGACTCTGCGAGCGGCGCCACGCTCTACCTCCTCGGCTTCGCGCACTCGCGCGCCAAAAACTTCCCGAAGGCCATCGGCGCCTTAGAGCGCGCGGCCGCCAAGACGCCGGACAACGCCGAAATTTTCCGCGAGCTGGGCTACGTTTACGAGGCGTCGAAGCAATACTCGCAGGCGCTCGCCGCGTACGAGCGCGGCCAGCAGCTCGCGCCGACGGACGCCTACTTCAAGGAGTCGGCCGAGCGCGTCCGCCCCTTCGCCAAACAGTAGTCCCAAGCTCTAAGCCCAAGACGGGAGCACCGGCACTGACTCAGTCTGACAGTGCCGGCGCTCCCGTTTTCAAACTTAAAGCTTGAAACTTGCGACTATTAAGAGCTAGCATCCGTCGTATGAGAACCAAGAATTATTCGCGGGCGCGGGGGGCGCTCGCCGGCCTCGGTCTCGTTCTCGTGCTGGCGCTGCTCGCGCAGCCAGCGCGGGCCGCGAGCTGGAAGGGGTTGGAGCCGTTCGTGTCGAAGCGCGCGGACGTTGAGCGCGTGCTGGGCGCGCCGGCGTCGGACAGGGTGGCTGAGAACGGCACGCTCCACTTCAACGTGTCGGGCGGCACGGTCACGGTCTTCTTCGTCACGCCGAAGTTCGTCGCGGCGAAGAAGCTCTCGCCCTCGCTCGAAGGCACGGTGCTCCAGATCGTATTGCAGCACGAGCGCGCGACCGACACGCCGGAGTCGCTGAACCTCGTCCAGAACTCGGCCTTCGAGCGGCAGGCCAAGGGCCCGACCGAGGTCTATACGAACGCGAAGGACGGCGTCATCTACACCTTCATTGACAGCCGCCTGCGAACCACCCGCTACTCCTACTCGATGGAGCAGCTCACGCGGATACAGAGGGGGAAGTGAGCCGGGCGCGGGTTGCGGGCTGATGAGAAGCACGCTGTCTGTCAATCCGCAGTCGGCAATCCCGTGATGCTGTACCGCGCGCACCTGATCGCCGCGCTCGAAGAGCGGCACGAGGAGTTCGCACGCTTCGAGCGCGCGCTGCGCGACGAGGTGGGCGGGGCCGCCGCCGCGCTGCGCTCGCTCTCGGGCAAGACAGCCGACGAAGTAAGGCGCTCGGTCACTTCGTCGCAGGGCGAGCCGCGCGTCACGCTCCCCTCTGACGAGCTCGATTCGGCGGGCGCGGTCGTCCTCCCCTTCGGCGAAGCATGGCGCTCGCACGAGGAGGCGCGTCGCTGGGCCCTTCGAGTGCTCGAGAACCGCGTTACGTTCGCCGCGGACGGGAGCCAGATTTTTCCGGGCCGCGAGGCGACAGTCCCGGTCGCCGCCGTCCAGATTGCCTGCTTCGAGAACCCTCACGCGCCATCCGGCGACTACACGAAAGAGAGCTTCGTGAGCGTCCTGACGCCCGCGGAGCTTCTCGGCGACGGGCGCGCTTACGAGAGCCCCGACCAGCTCGTCGGCGTGCGCCGCTTCGAGCTGGAAGCGGAGGCCGTCTGCGCCTTCCTCGAAAGGCGGAGGGGCTGGCGCGCGCGCGGCGAGCGAATGCCCCTGGCCTTCTTCGACAACACGCTCGTCATCTCGTCCCGCCGAAAGGACACGGAGGTGCTCTTCTCGAAGCGCTACACGGCGGCGCTCTCGGAGCTTCTGCGCCTGTCGCGCGAGTGCGAAGTCCCCGTCGTCGGCTACGTTGACAACTCCTACGCGCCCGACATACGCGACCTGCTAGAAGCCCTGCACGCGGGGGCGCGCACGGCCGGCGGCCTCTTCGACGCGAAGATTCTGCGCGCGCTCTCTGAGGGCGCCCCGCCGCTTTTGCGCTCGTGGGGCGACCGCACCATCTTCTGGCACTGCCGGCGCCCGAACCTCGCCGCGAGCTTCTACGACGAGGCGGGCGAGCCGCTCGTCGGCTTCGTCTATCTGCAAACCACCGCGGACTGTAACCCCGCGCGCCTCGACATCCCGGCGTGGGCACAGGCGTCGGGGCTCGTCCCCGAAGTGGCGGACGTTGTGCGCGCCGAGTGCGTCGTGGGCAACGGCTACCCTTACGCGATAGAGACGGCCGACCAGGCGGCCGTCATGTCGGCGAACGACCGCAGCGAGTTCCTGCATCTAGTGGAAGAGTTCGCCGCGCGAAACGGGCTCGAGTTCGCCGTCGCGCGCAAGGCCGCGAGCAAGGGGCGACGCCGTTGAGCCGGGGGCAGAAATCTGTCATCATCTCCCCACGGCGTGACGTAAGAACTCCCCGGAGAAGCGCATGAGCAGCAGCACCGTCGAGAGCGGCGGACTTG
>DASPKR010000027.1:0-5721 GCA_035627975.1 Pyrinomonadaceae bacterium
CCGCATAGAGCTTCTGCACAGCCTTCTCTTCTCGCTGCCGGGCAGCCCCTTCCTCTACTACGGCGACGAGATAGGCATGGGCGACAACATATACCTCGGCGACCGCGACGGCGTGCGGACTCCGATGCAGTGGTCGTCGGATCGCAACGCCGGCTTCTCGAAGGCCGACTTCGAGAAGCTCTACTTCCCCGTCATCAGCAACCCCGTTTACGGCTACAACTCCGTCAACGTCGAGTCGCAGACGCGCTACGACTCGTCGCTCCTCCACTGGATGCGGCAGATGATTCTCTTGAGGAAGGCCCATCACGTCTTCGGGCGCGGCACGATGACTTTCCTCAAGCCCGAGAACCGCAAAATCTTCGCCTTCACGCGCGAGCACGACGGCGAGACGGTCTTGTGCGTCTTCAACCTCTCGCAGTTCGCGCAGCCCGTCGAGCTGGAGCTTTCGGGCTTCGAGGGGCGCTCGCCCGTCGAGATGCTCGGCAAGACGCGCTTCCCCGCCGTCACCGCGGCCCCCTACCAGCTCGCGCTCGCCCCCTGGGGCTTTTACTGGTTCCTATTGGAAGAGAAGTGAGTGAAAATAACCGAGCCAATAATTCGGAGGCGACAAGGATGCTGAAAGCTTTAGGGAGCGGCCTGGTGGGCGCGTGCGCGCTCACGCTGATACACGAGACGGCGCGGCGGCTGGCGCCGGAGGTGGCGCCGCGCATGGACGTGCTCGGCATGCGCGCCATAGCGAAGACGATGCGCGCCGTGGACGCCGAGCCGCCCGCGCCGCTGCACGAAGTGGCGCTCGCGGGCGACATCGTCTCGAACTCGCTCTACTACAGCCTCGTAGCCGTCGGCGACCGCGAAGACGCGTTGCGCAACGGCGCGCTGCTCGGCCTGGCCGCCGGCCTCGGCGCCGTCTTCCTTCCCAAGCCGCTCGGCCTCGGCTCGCAGCCCACCGAGCGCACGCCCGCGACGCAGTTGATGACGGTCGCGTGGTACTTGGCCGGCGGGCTAGCCGCCGCGGCCGCCTACAAGGCGCTCGCCCCCGAAGACGAAGACTAAAGGGGCGCGGCGGCGCGAGTTTCCCGATGAGAGCAAGGGGGCTAGTCCCGGCGGCGGCGCTTCTTCTGGCGGTTCTCTCCTCGCTCGTCGCCGCGCAGGGCTGCCGCCGCCGCGAGAAGGCCGCGGCGTCCATCCCCGCGCCCGAGAGCGCGCCGCCCGCGATGGTTGACCCGTGGAGGGAGGCGGCCCTCAAAGTCGAGGCAGACCGCGGCGAGCCCACGGGGCGTGGCGCGCCGGGCGTCGAAGTCCCCCCGCAGCTCAAGCACTCCGAAGACCGCCGCCTCTTCCTCGCCGTGCAGATAGCCGAGTGGCGCAGGGGCGCGCGCGCCCGCCCGCACGACTTCGCGGAGCTAGCCTCCTTGATACGCGGGGGCGCGCTCGTAGAGCTACCCGCCCTCGGCAAGGACTTCATACTCTACGGCGTCGGCTACAGCGCCACGGACGAGCCCTTCACGCACTACGACAAGGCCACGGGCCGCGGCGTCACCATCTACGGCGGCGAGGAGGAGCTGAAGCAGGAGCGCGCGCGCATCGCCGACGAGCTAAAGCAGTCGGGCGAGGAGTTGAAGGCGCTCCGCAAGGCGCTCGCCGAGACGCCGAAGGCCGAGCGCGAGCTGCGCAAGGCGCTTCAAGGCGAGGCCGCCGAGAAGGAGAGGGCCGCCGCGGCGCTCAAGGCGCGACAGAAGCTGCTCGACGATTTTTACAACGACGGGGAGTCGCGCCGACTCATCGCCGCGGAGCGCGAGACGCTCGCAGCGCTAGCCGCAGACTTCGGCGGGCGCGCTTATAACCTTGACGACGCCGCGTCGCGCAAGGCGATGAAGGTTCGCATGCTTAGCTTTCTGCGGCCCGAGGCGCTGAAGATTCTCGAAGAGGTCGCCGCCGGCTACGCGGAGAAGTTCGAGCGCCCGCTCCCCGTCACGTCGCTCGTCCGCCCGGACGAATACCAGCGCCAGCTCCGCGAGACGAACCCCAACGCCACGCTCGCCGAGCCGCCCCCGCACACGACGGGGCTCGCCTTCGACATCTTCTACAAGCACATGACCGCGGCCGAGCAGAACTTCCTCATGGCGGAGCTTGCGCGCATGCGCGACGAGGGCAGGGTCGAGGCGCTCCGCGAGCTTCGCGACCACTTCCACGTCTTCGCCTTCCCCTCGGGCCGCCCCGACGACGAGCTGATACGCCGCGTCCTCGAAGGCGACACAAAGAAGAAGAAGAAAGCCGAGCCGAAGGCGCCCGCGCGGAAGCCTGCACGGAAGCGCTAGCGCCCGCCGGGCCGTCTCTAGCCCAGGAGGAAGTCGAGGACGATCGGGTCGTGGTCGGAGAGGGGCTCGCCGCCGGGGCCGCGCAGGTCGGTGATGACGCGCGGGCGGCGGCGCGGGTCGGGCTCTATCCGGCGCCCGGCGAACCAGTCGAGCTTGAGGCGGCACTGGCCGCCGTGCTCGCGCAGCGAGCGCTCCAAAAACCAGAAGCACCACTTCGGCACCCACTCGGCGAGGTTCCGGTGCGCCGCCAAATCCTTCACGTCGTAGAAGAGCGTGCCGGCGCCCGGCTCGTTCAAAGTGCGGAACTCGTAGCCGCGCCGCTCCAGCTCCCGGAACACGTGGCGGTCGAACCAGCTCTCCGGCCGGAGGTAGTGGTTGCGTATGAAGTAGCCCGGCCCCATCGCGACGCGGCGGAAGAAGCCGAGGATGGTGTAGGCGGCGCGGCTCGAATCGTAGGTGGTCGTGTTCCAGTCGCCGCCTACGAGCACGGGCAGCCGCGGCTCCAACCTCTCGACGAAATCCAGCACGACTCCCATCTGCCGGGCGCGGTGGCGCTGGCTCGAATGGGCGTCGAGGTGGAGGCTCACGGCGCGAAACGCGCCCGACGGGTGCTCCACGTCGCACACGACGGCGCGCTGGCTGCCCAGGCGCTTCTCCCGCCCGCGCATCTTGTCCTTGCCGTTCGGGAGTGCCACCGAGCGCGCGGCCCTGACGGGCCAGCGCGAAAGCACCGCGTTGCCGTGGAGCGACTGCTCGTTCTCGCCCTCGACCTCGCTCTCGAGGCCGCTCCCCTTGCTGAGCGCGATGTAGCAGGGCGCGAACGCGTAGCTCATCCCGAGCGCCCCGGCCAGCTCGCGCGCGACGTGGCGGTTGCGCGAGCGCGCCATGCCGTAGTCGAGCTCCGTGAGGAGCAGCACGTCGCTCGCGCTCAAGACGGGGTGCGAGCCGAGCACCTCGGCTATCCCCCCGAGCTTCGCCCCGCGCTCTATGTTCCAGGCGGTCGCGCGCACGGATTTTCGGGCGGCGGCCGCGGGGGGGGCGTGCTCGCCCGTCTCGACGCTCCCGAGCACGCGCTCTATCTCGGGCCGAAGCCGCGCGTAGAGCGCAGACGACTCTAGCGCGCGGGTCGAGTCGAACCGTGCGAGCGCCTCGAAGTGCGGCCTGAGATTGTGCTCCAGAGGGTTTTCGGAGCGGCTTTCCTTGCGGGCGAGTGTTCTCATCGGGTCGCGGGCGATGGTACAGTCTCGCGCGGCCGACTTTCAACCGGGGGCGGTAGTGGCCGATGGCGGAGACTGAAGAACAGCGGCCCGTGTGGCGGCGCGAGCTGGTCGCGGGCGTTACGACCTTCTTCACGATGGCCTACATCGTGGTCGTCAACCCCTCGATACTCTCGACCGAGGGGACTGGGATGCCCTTCGCGGGGGTGCTCACCGCCACCGTCGTGGTCTGCTTCACGATGACGCTGCTGATGGGCCTCTACGCGCGCCTGCCGTTCGCGGTCGCGCCGGGGATGGGCATAAACGCCTTCTTCGCCTACACGCTCATACTCGGCCAGCGAGTGCCGTGGCCCGTCGCGCTCGGGATGGTCTTCTGGGCCGGTGTGCTGTTCCTCGCAGTCTCGGTGACGCCGCTGCGCGAGACGATAGCGCGCGCCATCCCGCGCACGCTTCGCACCGCCGCGGCCGCGGGCATCGGCGTCTTTTTAACCTTCATCGGCCTTCGGAGCGCGGGCGTGGTCGCCGCAGACCCCGTGACCTTCGTGCGGCTCGGCGACCTGGACTTCCGCGCGCCGCTCATGCTCCTCGGCGTGGTCGTCACCGTTCTGCTAATGAAGCGCAAGAGCCCGTTCGCGTTCCTCGCAGGGATATTCGCAGTCACGCTCGCCGCTGGGGCCTTCGGAAAGGTGCGCGCGCCGGAGAGTTTCTTCAGCCCGCCGGACTTCGGGAGCGTCTTCTTCAAGCTCGACGTGCTCGGCGCCCTGAAGCTCTCGCTGCTGCCCGGCATCGTCGCCGTCATGTTCACAGACCTCTTCGACTCGATCTCGACCTTCATGGGAGTCTCACAGGCGGCGGGCCTTCTCGACGAGGAGGGCAACCCGCGCCGCCTGCGCGAGGGGCTCATCGTTGACTCCTGGGCGACGCTCGGGGCGGGCCTCGCCGGCACCTCTTCGGGGACAGCCTACATAGAGTCTGTGGCCGGGATAAACATGGGCGGGAGGACGGGGCTCACGTCCGTCTTCACGGCCCTTTGCTTCCTGCCGTGCCTATTCGTCGCGCCGCTGGCGGCGGCCGTGCCGCCCTACGCGACGGCCGGCGTGCTCGTCCTGGTCGGCGTCTTCATGTTCAGCGGCGTCGGCTCAATCCCGTTCGAGCGCATAGAGGACGCGCTGCCCGCTTTCCTCACGGTCACGCTCATCCCGCTCACTTTCTCCATCACGCAAGGCATTCTCTGGGGCTTCGTCACGCACGCGGGCCTCTACGTGCTGGCGGGCCGCGCGCGCGAGGTTCACCCCGTGATGTACGTGCTGGCGCTCATATCGGTCGGGCTACTCTTACTCGCGAGGCACTCATAGATGACAGTTCTGGAGACTGAAAGACTAAGGCTGCGCAAGCTCTCGGCCGATTCGGACGGCGACGCCGCCTTCATCATGCGGCTGCTGAACGAGCCTTCGTTCCTGCGGAACATCGGCGACAAGGGCGTGAGGGACTTGGAGGGCGCGCGGCGCTACATCACAGAAGGCCCGGCGGCGAGCTACGAGAGGCACGGCTTCGGGCTCTACCTTGTGGAGCTGAAGGGGACGGGCGAGCCGGCCGGCATTTGCGGGCTGGTCAGGCGCGAAGAGCTGGACGGGCCGGACATAGGCTACGCGCTCGCGCCGGAGTTCTGGTCGAAGGGCTACGCCTCGGAGGCGGCGGCGAGCGTGCTTGAGTTCGCGCGCGAGACTTTGGGCCTGCGGCGCCTCGCGGCCGTCGTCAACCCCGACAACCTGGCGTCAATACGGCTGCTCGAAAGGCTCGGCTTCCGATTCCAACGCAGGGTGACGCTCTCGAAGGGCGGGGCTGAAGTCCGCCTGTTCGAGGCCGAGCTCTAACGCCACTTCTTCACCTTCTGGAACCTGCGCTTGATCATGTCGCGGCGCAGGGGCGTCAGGCGGTCAATGAAGAGCAGGCCGTCGCAGTGGTCGGTCTCGTGTAGGAAGCAGCGGGCGGCCAGGCCCTCCGCGTCGCGCTCGAAGGTCTCGCCGCGCGCGCCCTGCGCGCGGAGGCGCACGCGCGCCGGCCGCTTCAAGGGCGTGTGAATCTTCCCGACCGACAGGCAGCCCTCCTCGCCCTCCTGCTCGCCCTCGGCCGAGACTATCTCGGGGTTGGCGGCGACGAGCTTTATCCCGTCGCAGTCCATCACG